>CAIRAS010000486.1 GCA_903876615.1 uncultured Holophagaceae bacterium | reverse complement strand
CCGACCCCATGCGGGTGGAAGTCGGGGAGAGCACCGGGAAGGCCGCGGACCCATCCCATCACCCCATCGCCGCCGTCCCCGATCGTCCCGATCGCTCCCAGAGTGGGACCTTCCAAACCGGGGAAGCCCGAACCTCCCGACGGCCGCACCCAGGTCAGCAGCCTGGGTGTGTGGGTGGTCGGAGACAGGGCTTCCATCCGGAGAATTTTACATTTGCCTAATTGCCGTTGTCGAGAAATACACTTCCTGTTTCAATGCATTCAATCGATCCTCCACACCTTACCCAGCACCAACCTCCTCCGAAGCTGGTCGCATAATTCAAAGTTGAACTAAGCGCTACGCGCGGAGGGGATGTCGACCCACTCGCGTATTCGTGCGTAGCCAAAGGGCTATAAAAAAGTACTCCCTTGATTTTGGCGGTTCTGGAACACCGCCCATTTATCAAGGGGGTTTTACATGAGTCTCCTAAGAGACCGCATGACGCGTGACATGGAGCGGGCCGGGCTTTCTCCAAGCACGGCAGACGATTATTTGCGGGCAGTTCGCAGTCTGGCGAAATTCCATCGCAAAGCACCAGACCTTCTCGAACCGGACGAAATCAGGGCCTGGGACGATCATCTGGTGGAATGCGGACTCAGCTCAAGCACCCGCCGCTGCTACCACGCCGCTGTCACCTTCCTATACCGACGAACCCTATCGCGGCCGGACCTGGTTTCTTGCTTGATCCGCCCCCGCGTAATCAACAAGCTCCCCAGAGTCCTGGGGCCGTCCGAGGTGGGCCGCCTTCTCGCCGCCTTCCAGGAGGCGCGGTACCGTGCCTTCTTCTCCCTGATCTACGACACGGGGTTGCGTATTTCCGAGGCAGCCCAGCTCCGGGTGGGAGACCTGGATCCCGCACGGGGAGTCCTGCACATCCGTTCCGGCAAGGGCTCGAAGGACCGCCAGGTCAGGCTCGGAGGGCGGCTACTGAACCTGCTCCGGAGTTACTGGAAGGAGGTCCGGGAGAAGGAGGCGGGCACCGCCGTGCTCACGCGGGATTCCTACCTGTTCATCAACCGCACAGGCGGAGCCATCGGCATCGTCACCGCTCAGAGGGCCATCCGCAAAGCCGCCCTGGCGTGCGGACTGGGCCGTGGTGTTACGCCGCATACACTCCGTCATTCTTATGCCACCGCGCAGTTGGAAGCCGGGACCAACCTCCGTGTATTACAGGCCCAACTCGGGCACCGCAGCATCACCTCCACTCAGGTCTACCTCCACGTCTCCACCCAACTGCTCCTGAAGCTTCCCAGCCCCCTGGACGCGCTGGTCCCCTGAGGTGGGCCGGACTCCCTATGATCTTGCCGACATCGTCCGCCGGCACAGGGAGGAACTGGAACTCCGGCAGCCCCTCTCCCCAGTGCAGGGCCGCGCTCTCTCGGCCATCGCCCTCTGCCGCACCGCCGCTCTGGGCGGACATGTGGAGGTCTGCCCCGCCTGCGGCCACCAGGAGGAGCCCAGCTACAACTCCTGCCGCAACCGGCACTGTCCCAAATGCCAGAACCAGGCCCAGGAGCGCTGGATCACCGACCGCGCCAGGGCCCTCCTGCCGGTGCCCCACTTCCACGGTGTGGTCACCCTCCCCGAGGACCTCCGACCCGTGGCCCGCCGCCATCCCCGTGAACTCTATGCTGCACTCTTTCGGTGCGCTGCCGAGGCGTTCCTGGACCTGGGCCGTTCCCGCCTTGGGGCGACCCTGGGCCTGACCCTGGTGCTGCATACCTGGACCCGCGATCTGCGCTACCACCCGCATGTCCACGTCCTGGTCAGCGCTGGCGGCCTGACCCTGAATGGAAGGGGCTTCAAACGCTGCCGTGAGCAGTTCCTCCTGCCAAAGCTGCCGCTGAGCCTCCTGTTCAAAGGGAAGCTGCTGGATGCCTTGCGTGGGCTCCACGCCGAGGGCCGCCTGGAGATGAAGGACGGAGCCTTCGGCGCCCTGATGGCCTCCCTGGCCCGCCAGACTTGGGTGGTCTACCTCAAACGGGCCTTCCATTCCCCGGATTGGGTGCTGGCCTATCTCGGGCGCTACACCCACAGGGTGGGTATCGCCAATTCCCGGTTCCTTCAGGTCACCGACGAAGCCGTCACCTTCCGCACGAAGGACGGGCGGTCCGTTACCCTCCCCCCCGTAGCCTTCCTCCAGCGTTTCATCCTGCACGTCCTCCCAGAACGGTTCAAAAAAATCCGCCATGCCGGGCTCTATGCCACACCCCACGCTCTAGCCGCCGCCAAAAGCCTGCTCCCTCCTTCCGCAGCACCAGCCCACCCGCTGGAATCAAATCCCCTACCTCCGGCAACCTGCCAAGCCTGCGGAAACATCCTTTCGACTCGGGTGATTCAACGGGACCGCCCAACCCTTCGAAGGTCCCGTGTCCACGCCCCACGGAGCCCCCCATGAGGATGCCGGTCACCGCCAGACCAGCCTGGAGACTCGCCCTCCATCGTGGGCCAAGGGAGGTCTATCTCCACGGTTGCAGAGTCCGTCATCGTCCATTCAAGGCAGGCCGACCGAATGCTCTGAAGCACCAGTTAGCGCTCCTGAACCCGCCCCGACGGCTCCACGTCAAACTTTCCCAGGACCGGGAAGGGTCCACCTGGAACCTATCTGCGCGAATCCGGAAGGCGTAAACTCCATAGCGACACAACACCATCCCCGGCTTAGTTCAACGCCGCGAACCTACGGCGGGACTTGCTTCCAGCCCGTCCTCTTAGCCGTCCGCCGTAGAACCGCTCTTAGTTTCTTAGTTAGGCGTCCTGACCAACGGTGATGACATGAAAACAATCATGATGGTGGGCGTTCTCTTTTTGGTTGCTCTCGTCGCCCCTTTGCGGGCAGTAGAGAGAACTCCTGATGGGACTTGGATTGGCAAATGGACGCGTGACGGTTCCTCGGTAGATGTGGTTATGCGAATCTCAAAAAGCAAATTGGGTTATGAAGGGAGCTTCGATTCAGAGGGCCTTCGTGTGGTTGGAATCCCTATGCAGAATATTGTTTGGCATCAGCCAAACATTAGCTGGGAAGTGGCGAATGACTCATCCACTGAAGTCTAT
>CAIRAS010000485.1 GCA_903876615.1 uncultured Holophagaceae bacterium | reverse complement strand
GCCGCCGAAGGTGATGTAGCTGTTGGAGCCCAGGTAGGTGGTGGTGTAGCCCGTGCCCGCCAGGTAGAACGTGAAGGGGATGGCGATACCCATGTTGCTGTCGTCGACGTTGCTGTTGAACAGGTCGCTCCAGCCGCTGGCCGGGAAGGTGCCTGCGCCGTTGACCCCATAGACCGGGGCCGCGTAGCCCGGCACGGACGGGTAGGTGGACGCGAGGGTCCTCATCATCCCCGTCCGCTGGATCATGGTCTGGGCGGACGCCACGGACCCGCCCAGCAGGCCCAGGAGGCCGAGGGCGAAGGCCGCAAGCGTTCGGGCCAGGCGTTGCATCTAGTTCATATCCCCGAAGGCCATCCAGGTGTTCGCCGCCACCACGATGAGGGTGACGCCCGAGCCCTGGGCGTTGAACTTCTTGTTAGTGGCGGTGCTGACGATGGTGACACCGGAGCCGGCGGCCAGACCCACGGTGCCGGCACCCAGCTGGGCCACGGTGCACTGGAAGCCCGTGGCCAGGCTCGGGGGCAGGGTCAGCGTGATGGCGCTGGCGTTGTTGAGGGTGATGAAGGCGTTGGCATCGGTGGCGGCCAGGGTGTAGGTGGTGCCGCTCTGGGCGTTCACCGTCACCAGCAGGGGTGCCGTGCTGGACCAGGTGGGGGCGCCGGTGCCGTTGGACACCACCACTTGCCCAGCAGTACCGGCAGCGGTGGAGGCATAGGCGCTGGTGCTGGCGGCGTAGATGACGCCGCCCTGGGTGGGGGCGGTGGTGGTGCCCGTGCCGCCACTGCCCATGGGGAGGGTGCCCGAGACATGGGTGCTGAGGCCCACCTTGCCGTAGGCCGGGGCGGTGCTGGTGCCGCCGGAGAGCAGGACGTTGCCGGTGGCCGCGTCCGCCAGGCTGGCGAGGGTGGTGCTACCGGAGGCGTAGACCAGGTCACCGGTGGTGTAGCTGGCCACCCCCGTGCCGCCCTTGGCCACAGGCAGGGTGCCGGTGACCTTGGTGGTGAGGTCGATGGTCCCCGCGGCCAGCATCGCGTTCGTGACGGTGCCGGTATCGCCGGTTCCAATCAGGGTGCCGGTGGCGGTGGGCAGGGACAGCGTCGTCGTGCCGGCGGTGGCGGTGGCCTGGAGGGTGGCGGTGCCGCTGGTGGAGCCGGGGAAGGCGACGCTGCTGATGCCCGTGAGGGCCTGGTTCGCGGAAGCCCGGTTGAGGGTGAGGGCCGTGGTGCCGAGGTAGTGGGTGGAGTTGCCGAGCACCGTGGAGGGAAGCGTGCCCGTGAGGTTCGCAGCGGTCAGGGAGGTCAGGTTGGCCCCACTGACGGCGCCGAACGAGCTCGACCAGGTGCCGGCGGTGACGGTGCCCGTGGTGGTGATGGAGGTCTGGCCGACGTAAGCCGAGGAGATGTCCACGGTGGGAGTCGTAGTCCCGGTGACGGTGATGCGGTTGCTCGTGCCGGTCACACTGGTGACGGGGACGCTGCTGATGGCCGTGCCGTTCACGCGGAAGGTGCCGGTGATGTTCACGTCCCCGGCCACATCCAGCTTGTAGGCCGGGGTCAGGGTGCCGATGCCCACAGAGCCGTTCCCGTTGCCGTCCAGGGTCAGGACCTGCTGGGAGCCCATGGTCGTGGCAGGGCTGGCGGAATCGGTGCCGTAGTTCCAGACGTAGAAGTCCATGGAATTGCCGGCCTTGGCGGCCGCATTGTGCCGAGTCCGGATGCCGTGCATGTAGGTGTTGGTGTTGTTGTAGCCAAAGGCCACCTGGGTATTGGAGTAGGTGTTAAACCCGTTCCCGTTGCGGAAGAGGGCCGCTGCCGTGGTGCCGCTGGCACTGTAGGTGGCGGGTCCCACATCGAGGGGATAGACGGGCGCCGCATTCCCGAGGCCCAGGCGGTGGTTGGTGGCGTCGTAGAAGTAGTAGGCATTGTCCTGGGCGTAGGTGCCGCTGGACCCGGCGAAGAGCGCCGAGCCCTGGGTGAAGGCGGTGCTGGTGCCGGTGCCACCCTTGGTCACCGGCAGGATGCCGGTGACCTTGGTGGTGAGGTCGATGGTCCCCGCCGCCAGCATCGTGTTCGTGACGGTGCCGGTGTCCCCGGTGCCGATCAGGGTGCCGGTGGTGGTGGGCAGTGCCAGGGTGGGTGTGCCTGCGGTGGCGGAGGCCTGGAGGGTGGCCGTGCCGCTGGAGGACCCCGGGAAAGCGACGCTGCTGATGCCTGTGAGGGCCTGGTTCGCGGAAGCCCGGTTGAGGGTCAGCGCCGTGGTGCCGAGGTAGTGGGTCGAGTTGCCTAGGACCGTGGAGGGAATCGTCCCTGCGAGGTTGCCGGCGGTCAGGGCGGTCAGGTTCGCGCCACTGACGGCGCCGAACAAGCCCGACCAGGTGCCCGAGGTGACGGTGCCCGTGGTGGTGATGGTGTTCTGGCCGGCGTAGGCCGAGGCGATGTCCACGGTGGGAGCCGCGGGGGTGCCGCCGATGGTGATGCGGCTGGTCGTGCCGGTGACGCCGGTGACCGTGCCGCTGTTGATGGCCGTGCCGTTCACCTTGAAGGTACCGGTGATGTTCACGTCACCGGCCACATCCAGCTTGTAGGCGGGGCTGGTCTTGCCGATGCCCAGGTTGCCCGCGGAGTCCAGGCGCATGCGCTCGGTGACCACCTCGGCGGCCCCGCTGGCCCGGGTCCAGAAGGCAAGGTGGGAGTTCCAGTTGCCCGAAACTGCCCCGGGGGCGATGATGCTGCCCACCGTCCCGGCACCCGACTGGTAGGCGTGGAGGAGCAGGCCGTTCTGGTCCTGAAAGTTCGCTGGGGTATAGGCCGCAGCCTGCCCACTGACCCCGGCGGGACCGCCGGCGTAGCTGAGCAGCCCGTTGGTGTCGTTCAGCCACTGGGTGGCCCAGGCCGTGGAGCTGCCCGTGGAGGTGAGCACCTGGCCGCTGGTGCCGGCGCTGCTCTGGCCTGTGCCACCCCTGGCCACAGGCACCGTGGCCTGCCAGGAAGGAGCGCTGGTGCCGCCATTGGACTGCAGGAGGTAGCCCGCGGTGCCAGCGGCGGTGGAGGCGTAGGCGGCGGTGGTGCCGGCGTAGATGACCCCATATTGGGAGGGTGCCGTCGTGGCCCCGGTGCCACCGTTGGTGACCGCAAGGGTCCCGGTCAGGGTGAGGGTGCCCGCACTGGTGATCGGTCCGCCTGAGGTGGTCAGGCCCGTGCTGCCGCCGGACAGGCCCACGCTGGTGACGGAGCCCATGCCCGCGCCGCTGCTCACGGAGCTCAGCTGCCCGTTCTCGTCGATCACCACCGTCTGGGGGCTGGAGCCCGCCAGGGTCGCGCTTCGGATGCCAGCGATGAAGGTCTTGTTCTGCCCCGTCGTGGGTGAGGCCGCGCCGTTATAGGCTTGGCCGATGCGGGTGGTGTTCGTTTCCGCACTGAGGCCCGCGCTGCCGATGTGGATGTTGTAGTTCCCCAAAGTCAGGTTCGACCCCGCGTTGTAGCCGAGGGCGATGTTGTAGGTGCCGGTGGAGTTCGCCAGCAGGGCCTGGTGGCCGAAGGCGGTGTTGTAGCTGGCGGTGTTGGTCATCAGGGACTTGAAGCCAAAGCCGGCGTTGGCGCTGCCGCTGGTGTTCCCATTCAGCGCCAGGTAGCCGAACGCTGCGTTGTTGGTGCCTGTGTTGGCCTGCAGGGCCATGTAGCCGAAGGCCGCGTTGGCCGAGCCGGGGCTGGCTGCGGCCAGGGCCAGGCCACCGGCCTTGGTGTTCTGGGTGGTGGCATCGGAGGAGATGGTCGGCGCGGCATTGGACCAGGTGGGGGCGCCGGTCCCGTTGGCCACCAGCACCTGCCCGGCGGTGCCGGCGGCGGTGGAGCCATAGGCGCTGGTGCTGCTGCCGTAGATGACCCCGCCCTGAGCGGGAGCGCTGGTGGCGCCCGTGCCGCCGTCGGTCACGGGGATGGTGGTGACGGCGCTCAGCGCCGAGGTGCCGCTGCCCTTGGCATAGCCGGTCAGCGTGGCCACGCCGGTGCCGCCCTTGGCCACGGGCAGGGTGCCGGTGACCTTGGTGGTGAGGTCGATGGTCCCCGCAGCCAGCATGGTGTTCGTAACGGTTCCGGTGTCGCCGGTGCCGATCAGGGTGCCGGTGGCGATGGGGAGGGAAAGCGTCGTCGTGCCGGCGGTGGCGGTGGCCTGGAGGGTGGCGGTCCCGCTGGTGGAGCCCGGGAAGGTCACGCTGCTGATGCCGGTGAGGGCCTGGTTCGCAGAAGTCCGGTTGAGCGCCAGCGCCGTGGTGCCCAGGTAGTGGGTGGAGTTGCCAAGCACCGTGGAGGGAAGCGTGCCGGTGAGGTTCGCGGCGGTCAGGGCAGTCAGGTTCGCGCCGCTGACGGTGCCGAAGGCCCCGGACCAGGTGCCGGAGGTGACGGTGCCGGTGGTCGTGATGCTGCTCTGGCCCACGTAGGCCGAGGAGATGTCCACGGTGGGGGTCGTGGTCCCGGTGACGGTGATGCGGTTGGCCGTGCCGGTGACCCCGGTGACGGTGCCCGAGGTGCTCGTCACCGAGCCCAGCTGGCCGTTGGCATCGATCACCACGGTCTGGGTGCTCAGGAGGGAGCTCACGTTCCGGATGCCCGCGATGAACGCCGCGGTCTGGGTGCCAGCGGTGCCGATGCGGATGGTGCCAGCGTCGCCGGCCACCCCGGTGTGCCCGAGGTCGATGTTGTTGCTGCCGGTGGTGAGCAGAGAGCCGCTGGAGGCGCCGACCAGGATGTTGCCGGAGCCGGTGGTGAGGGCCGTGCCGGCCTGGGTGCCGACCACGGTGTTGCTGGCCCCGCTGGTCAGGGCCGGCAGGGTGCTCGCGCCGATGGCCACGTTGCTCGTCCCGGTGCTGCCAGAGGCGCCGGTGAGCGCCGAGGTGCCCAGGGCTGTGTTAGAGCCGCCGGTGAGGTTAGCGCCTGCGGCGTAGCCAACGGCCACGTTGTTTGCCGCCGTCGTGGCCGCGGCCAGGGCGCTGGCACCCAGGGCCGTGTTCCAGCCTCCAGAGGTGTTGGCGCCGAGGCTGGCGGCGCCGTAGGCCGAGTTGTAGGAGCCCGCGTTGACCCCCAGGGCCGCGGTGCCGCCCTTGGTGTTGCTGGTGCTGGTGCCGAAGGACAGCAGGGGGGCGCTGACGTTGGTGAGCAGGGAGCCGTCCACCGCCGGGAGCTGGCGGGAGTCGTTCAGCTGCACCAGGTTGTTGGCGGCGGTGCCGGCGGTCAGGGTGGCGGCGGAGGTGAGGCCCAGGTTGGCGCGGGCCGTGGCTAGATCGCTGGAGCCCGTGCCCCCGTTGAGCACGCCCAGGACGCCTGAGACGTCCGAAGCGGGGATGGTGGTACTGGCGGTCATGGCGTTGGTGCCATTGGCCTTCGCGTAGCCGGTCAAGGTGCCTGCGGTCCCTGTGCCGCCATGGGACGCGTTCAAGGTGCCGCCCAGGCTGAGATTGCCGCTGCCGGTGATGGCGCTGCCGGTGCTGAGTCCTGTGCCGGTGACATCCAGCCCCACGCTGGTGACGCTGCCGCTGGCGGCGGTCGTGGGGGTCCACTTGCCGCTCTTCCAGGCCAGCACCTGATCCGTGGTGGGGGCGGTGGTGCTCACATCCGTCAGGTTCGTGGTGGCCAGGGTGACCACACCGGTCTGCCCGGCCACGCTGGCCACAGCGCTGCTATTGGAGATCTTGTCCCAGGCGCTGCCGTTGGAGATCATCCAGTCCCCGGCACTGAAGGCCGTTCCCGAGGAACCGCCCAAGTGTCCCGCCACCGTGACGATGTAGTAGGTTCCGGAGTTCGTGTTCACGGCAATGACGGGATCGCCGGCAAGGCTGATCCCACCCTTGTAGGTAAGACCGGTCACGGGCAGCAGGGCCGCGTCGAGCTGGTTGGAGGCGTTCAGCACCGGGATCTGACCCGAGGAACTGCCGGTATTGACCAGGGCGGCGGTGCCAAAGCCCAAACTGCTCTGGGCGGCCGTCGCCGAGCCCAGGCCCAGGCTGGTGCGCGCGCCGCTGGCATCGCTGGCACCCGTGCCACCATTTTCCAGAGGGACGATTCCGGACAGGGTGATGGCGGGGGTGGTGGTGGGGTTGCTGACCGAGAGCGGCGAGCTGGCGGTGACGTTGGTGACGGTGCCGGCGTTGAGGTTGCTGAGGCCGGAGCCATTCCCGGAGAGGATGCCGTCCTTGGTCACATAGGCCACCACGGTGCCGGCGCTGGTCTGCCACTCCTGCAGGTTGACCGACTGGCCCGCGCTCCCCTTGATGACCAGACCCTTCTTGGTGGCTTCGCCGGTGGCGATGCTCTGGTCGCCCGTGGTGATCTCGTTCGACGTGGTGGTGTATACACCGTGGGTGACGGTATCGGCATTGCCGGTGACATTGCCCATGAGGTTGCCGGTGACGTTGCCGGTGAGGGTCGCGGTGATGGTCCCGGCGGCGAAGTCGCCACTGTCATCCCGCTTGACGAGCATGGCGGCGGTGTTGGCATTCGTCGCCGTGTTCGCCAGGGAGGCTCCGGCCAGCACAGTGCTGGCAGCGGTGCCGGCCACCTTGGCCACCACGGTGGTACCCATCGCTCCGGTCACATCACCACTCAGGGAGCCGCTGAAATTGGTGGAGGCCGGCACATTGGTCAGCCCTGCGCCGTTGCCGCTCAGGATGCCGTCCTTGCTGACCCAGGCGACCGCAGCACCGCCGCTGCGTTGCCATTCCTGGAGGTTCGCCGTCTGCCCGTCGGTGCCCTGGATGATGAGCCCCCGGTTGGCGACCCCACCGGTGGCGATGCTCTGCTCGCCGGTGCTGAGGGTGTTCGCGGTGTTGGTGTAGACGCCGTTCGCGACGCTGCCCGCCTGGCCGCTGATGGCGCCGGTGACCTTGCTGCCCGCCAGGGCGGTAAGCCAGGCGGGGTTGGCATAGGTGCCGGTGGTGTAGACGCCGTTCGCGACGGTGCCCGCCTGGCCGCTGATATCCCCGCTGATGGCGGTGCCGGCGATGGTCGTGGTCCCGCCCGCGGTGGTGGTGAGGGCGGTGCCGTTGACCTTGAAGGCCCCAGTGACATTGACATCGCCCGTCACACTCAGCAGGTTCGCGGTCATCTGCATCGTTGGGGTGTAGGTGGTGCCGTCGGCCCGGTTGATGGTCCCGAAGGTCATCGCGGCAGTGGCCGGCACGAAGCTCCGGAGCTCGCTCGCCTGGATGCCGAAGCCGTAGCGGTCCTTGTTGCCGTAGCCGTCCGCCTCATAGATCAGCAGCTGCTGGGCGTTGAGGTTGCTCCCGAAGGAGAGCAGGGCCCCCGGCGCAGTGGTGCCGATGCCGACATTCCCCGCGGTGTAGTTGAGGGTGCTGCCGCTGGTGCTCCACTGGGAGGCGGAGGAGGTCCAGGCCGGGAGGCCGTCCCCGCTGACCGTGAGGACCTGGCTTGTGGTGCCGATGCCCAGCTTCGACAGGGTGCTGGCTTCGGGGGCGTAGAGCAGGTCGCCCTTGGCATAGCCGCCGGACTGGCCGGTGCCGCCATGGGTCGCCGCCACGGTGCCGGTGACATTCGCAGCCGTGCCGCTGGTGCTGGCAGCGTTATCCGGGATGTCGCTGGAGACCAGCTCGCCACCGCCCGTCACCAGGCCCTTGGCGTCATAGGTGATCTTTGTCTTGGTCCCGCCGGTGATCGCCGCATTGGCGGCCACCTTGCCGCTCAGGGCGGTGGACAGATCGGTCTGGTTGGCGAGGGTGCCGCTGATGGCGCCCCAGGCCATGCCGCCGACGCTCACCGTCGTCCAGGCGGCCGCACCCTCGGTGCTGACGCTGGTGCACTCATAGAGGAGGTTGCTGGCGGTATCCAGCCAGCGGGAGCCGACCGCGTAGCCCTGGGTGGCGTCGTCAGTCCCACTGGGGGCGCCGATCGCCCGGTGGTCCTTCAAGGCCCGCCCCACCACGAAGGCCGTGGTGGCCAGCTTGGCACTGTTGTCGGCCGCCGCCGGGGTCGCCGCCGTGGTGCCGGTCGGCAACAGCGCGGCGGCGCTGAGATTCCCGGCCGTGGTGGCCGTATCGGCATTGCCCGTGAACCCCGCGGCCGAGACCGCCCCCGTGAAGCTGCCGGTCGTGGCGGAGAGCGCGCTGACCGTCGTGGTGGTCGCGGTGAAGGTCTTGGCGCCGGTGATGGTTTCAGTGCCCGCGAGGTGGACGGTGGCGGCGTCCGTGGCGTAGGTGGTGGGGTCGTAGCTGATTGTGCTACCGGAGGCCTTTACGAAGCCCGAGCCGGTCAGGGCGGCCTGCTTGCCGCTGAAGGTGGTGAAATCCTCCTTCGCAAGATAGCCATCGGCGCTGCCGGTGGCCTTGGCGATGCTGATCTCAGGTGTGCTGGTCCCGGCGGTGACGGTGAGGGGTCCCGTGCCCGTGACGCTGGTGACGGTGCCGTTGGCAGTGCTGGTGCCGAAGGGGCCGCTCCAGGACTTCGCGCTGGGCGTGCCGCTGTTGTAGTAGAACCCGGGGGTGTTGTCGGTCTGGTAGATCAGCAGGCCCGTGGCCGGGGCCGTGATCAGGTTGCGCTCGGAGGCCGTCATGCGGGGCACCAGGAAGCCCTTGGTGGTCGACGCCACCTCCAGGGCGGCGGTGGCGTCGGGGGTGGGCGTGCCCACACCAACGGAGCTGCCGAGCACCACGGCGCCGGTGCCGGTGGGGGCGAGGGTGACATTGTTGTTGCCGGCACCGGCGGCAAGCGTCAGCGCCTCGGTGCCCGTGATGGACCCGGTAGTGGTGCCCGTGCCGCCCCTGGCCAAGGGCAGGGTGCCGGTGACCTCGCTGGTCAGGCTGATGGCCCCGCCGCTGGCAGCAGAGGTGATGCGACCCTGCTGATCGACGAGGATGCTGGACCGGGTGTAGGCACCGGGAGTCACTGCCGTATCGGCGAGGGCGATGGTGCCCGTGCTGGAAATGGGGCCGCCGGTCAGGCCCGTGCCGGTGGCCACGCTGGTCACGGCACCGGCCGCGCCGTTCGCCCAGGCCAGGACGCCGCTGCCATCCGTGCTGAGGACCTGGCCGTTCGTGCCGGCGTTGGCAGGTAGCGTAAAGGTGATCCCCGTCGTCGGTGCGTCGGGCCCTTTCAGCGCGAGGTATTTCGTGGCATCGCCCGCGAGACCGAGGAAACGCACCTCGCCGGTCTTGCCCGCCGTCGCGCCGTAGGGGCCCACCTGGAGGGCATTCTGCTCATTGAGACCGCGCAGGGCGGTGAGATCCGTATTAGTGCCGGATGCCGCTGCGCCCAGTGCGGTCAGCGCCGCGGAGGCGGTGATGGCCCCGGTGCCGCCGCTGGTCACGGCCAGGGTGGCTGATAAGCCTGCGGCCAAGGTGGCACTGCTGGCGTTGCCCGCGAGGGGGCCCGTGAAGGCTGGCGCAACCACCGTCCCCGTGAAGGTCGCCCCGGTTAGGTCGGCCTTGGTCGTCAGGGCCGTCTGCGTGGCGGTGGAGACGGGCTTGTCTGCATCGGCCGTGTTGTTGAGGCTGCCGAGCCCAAGGTTGGCGCGGGCAGCGGCCTTGTCGACCAGGTCGCTGAGGTTGCTGGCGGCCCTCAGGCTGCCGGTGGCCGTGCCCGTCAGCTCCTGCCAGACCGCTGCAGTGGCGGTGGCGCTGGTGCAGATGAACTCTTTGCCCGCGACGGTCACCCAGCGGGAGCCCACGGCATAGCCCACCGTGCTGTCCGCGGCTGCCGAGGGGTCGAGGGCCGCGCCCACGGTGTGCTGCAGGTTGTCCACGTTGCCCAGGCCGACCATGGCCTTGGTGACGCCGGTGACGGTGCCGGTGAAGGTGGGGGACTCCAGGGGGGCCTTCAGGTCCAGGGCGGTCTGGGCGGCCGAGGACACGGGCTTGTTGGTGTCCGCGGTGTTGTCGACGCTGCCGAGGCCGACCATGGCCTTGGTGACCCCACTCACGGTGCCCGTGAAGGTGGGACTGGCGAGGGGGGCCTTCAGGTCCAGGGCCGTCTGGGTGGCGGAGGAGACGGGCTTGTCTGCATCGGCCGTGTTGTTGAGGCTGCCGAGGCCCAGGTTGCCGCGGGCAGCGGCCTTGTCGACCAGGTCGCTGAGGTTGCTGGCGGCCTTCAGGCTGCCCGTGGCGGTGCCCGTCAGCTCCTGCCAGAGCGCCGCCGTGGCGGTGGCGTCCGTGCAGATGAACTCTTTGCCCGCGACGGTCACCCAGCGGGAGCCCACGGCATAGCCCAACGTGCTGTCGGCGGCTGCCGAGGGGTCGAGGGCGGCACCCACGGTGTGCTGCAGGTTGTCCACGTTGCCCAGGCCGACCATGGCCTTGGTGACGCCGGTGACGGTGCCCGTGAAGGTGGGGCTGGCGAGGGGCGCCTTCAGGTCCAGGGCGGTCTGCGCGGCCGAGGACACGGGCTTGTTGGTGTCCGCGGTGTTGTCGACGCTGCCGAGGCCGACCATGGCCTTGGTGACCCCACTCACGGTGCCCGTGAAGGTGGGGCTGGCGAGGGGGGCCTTCAGGTCCAGGGCCGCCTGGGCGGCGGTAGAGACAGGCTTGGCGCTGTCGGCGGTGTTGTCGACACTGCCGAGGCCCAGGTTGCCCCGGGCGGCGGCCTTGTCGGTCAGGTCGCCGAGGTTGCTGGCGGCCTTCAGGCTGCCGGCGGTGGTGGCGCTGAAGGCCGCGAAGTCCATGGCCGCCAGGTAGCCGTCTGCGGTGCCGCTGGCCTTGGCCAGGCTCACCACCGGCGAGGTGGTCCCCGTCACGGTCAGCGGGGCCGTGCCGCTGACGCTGGTGACACTGCCGCTGCCCACCTGGGACCAGGCACTGCCATCGAACTGGTAGAGCCCCGCAGTGCCATCGGTCTGGTAGACCAGCAGGCCCGCCACGGGGCTCGCGATGCTGGTCCGCTGGGCCGCACTCATGCGCGGGGGCAGGAAGCCCTTGGTGGTGGAGGCCACCTCCAGGGCAGCAGCGGCGCTGGGCTTCTCCGCACCCACGGCCACCGCGCCGGAGGGGAAGACCGCATCGGTGCCGTTCAGCGAGAAGGGGCTCACGCCGGCGGCACCGGTGTCCCCCTTCGAGCCTGCGGCGCCGTTTGCGCCGGTGAGGCCGATGGGGCCCTGGGCCCCCGTGGCGCCGGTGTCGCCCTTCAGGCCCTGGGGCCCTTGGGATCCCTGGGGGCCCGTGGGACCCGCCACGCTGGAGGGCACCCACGAGGCACCGTTGAACACCAGGGCCTGGCCGCTGGTGGGGGCATGGGTGGTGAGGTCCAGGGGGGTGCCCTGCAGCTTCAGGACCAGCAGCTGGTTCTGG
>CAIRAS010000484.1 GCA_903876615.1 uncultured Holophagaceae bacterium | reverse complement strand
GGGTCCCGCCTTCCGGCACTTCCTGGAGGTGGCCAGCGACACCGGTCGGGGCCTGGGCGACCGCTTCCTGGCCACGGACGCCCTCCTGCTGGCCCTGGCCAACGCCCACACGGACGCCAAGCAGGCCCTGGAGCGCTTCGGTCTGGACCGCAAGACGCTGGAGGCCGCCATCCGCGAGGTCCGCAAGGGCTCGCGGGTGGAGGACGAGAAGGCTGAGGAGAAGTTCGCCAGCCTGGAGAAGTACGCCAAGGACTACTCGGCCCTGGCCGCTGCAGGCAAGCTCGATCCGGTCATCGGCCGGGAAGATGAGGTCCGCCGCATCCTCCAGGTGCTCTCCCGGCGCACCAAGAACAACCCCGTGCTCATCGGTGAGCCTGGCGTTGGCAAGACCGCCATCGTGGAGGGTCTGGCCCAGCGCATCCACAAGAGCGATGTGCCCGAGAGCCTCAAGGGCCTGCGGGTCATGGGTCTGGACATGGGCGCCCTGGTGGCCGGCACCCAGTACCGCGGCCAGTTCGAGGAGCGCCTGAAGGGCGTCATCCAGGAGATCGAGAAGGCCGCAGGGCAGATCGTGCTGTTCATCGACGAGCTGCACCTGCTGGTGGGGGCGGGGGCGGTGTCTGGCGGCATGGACGCGGCCAACCTGCTCAAGCCCGCCCTGGCCCGGGGCGAGCTGCGCTGCATCGGCGCCACCACCCTGGACGAGTACCGGAAATACATTGAGAAGGACGCGGCCCTGGAGCGCCGCTTCCAGCCCGTGTTCGTGGATGAGCCGGACGTGGAGGACGCCATCTCCATCCTGCGCGGCCTCAAGGAGCGCTACGAGCTGCACCACGGTGTGCGCATCCAGGACTCGGCCCTGGTGGCCGCCGCCCAGCTGAGCCACCGCTACATCCCGGACCGCTTCCTGCCAGACAAGGCCGTGGACCTCATGGACGAGGCCGCCAGCGCCGTGCGCATCCAGCTGGACAGCCGCCCCGAGGTCATCGACACGCGGGAGCGGCGGGAGATGCAGCTGCAGATGGAGCGGCACTCGCTTACCAAGGAGAAGGACGCCGCCAGCCGCGCCCGCCTCGCCGAGCTCGACAAGGAGCTGGCGGAGCTGAACGAGGAGCTGGGCGGCCTGCGGGCCCAGTGGGAAAACGAGAAGAAGGACATCGAAGGGGCCCGGGGCCTCCAGAAGAAGCTGGACGACCTGCGCAGCGAGCATGAGCAGGCCAAGACGAAGGGCGACTACGAGCGCGCCTCCCGGCTGGAATACGGCGAGATCCCCACCCTGGAGAAGCAGCTGGCCACGGTCTCCCCGCGGGAGAGCGCCATGCTCCGCCTGGAAGTCGGCGAGGCCGACATCGCCGCCATCGTCAGCCGCTGGACCGGCGTTCCCGTGAGCCGAATCCTCGAGGGCGAGGTGGAGAAGCTGCTGCGCATGGAAACCCGGCTCCGGGAGCGGGTGGTGGGCCAGGATCCGGCCCTCACGGCCATCTCCGACGCCCTCCGCCGCAACCGGGCGGGCCTGAGCGACCCCAAGCGCCCCATCGGCAGCTTCCTCTTCCTGGGCCCCACGGGCGTGGGGAAGACCGAGGTGGCCCGGGCCCTGGCCGAGTTCCTCTTCGACGACGAGAACGCCCTGGTCCGCATCGACATGAGTGAGTTCACCCACGAGGCCGACGCCACCCGCCTCATCGGCGCCGCGCCCGGCTACATCGGCTACGAGGAGGGCGGCCGCCTCACGGAGGCCATCCGCCGCCGCCCCTACGCGGTCATCCTCCTGGACGAGATGGAGAAGGCCCACCCCCGGATCTTCGACCTCTTCCTGCAGGTCCTGGAGGACGGCCGGCTCACGGACGGCCAGGGCCGCACCGTGAACTTCCGGAACAGCGTGGTGCTCATGACCACCAACCTCGGCAGCCAGGCCATCTTCGACGCCGGCGGCGATCCCTCCCAAGCCGAGGAGGAGATCCAGGCGGCCCTCCACGGTCACTTCCGCCCCGAGTTCCTGAACCGGCTGGATGAGGTGGTGCTGTTCCGGTCCCTATCCAAGGAGGACATGAAAGCCGTGGCCCGGATCCAGCTCCGCCGGGTGGAAGGTCTCCTCCAGGCCCAGCGCCTCGGCCTGGAGGTGCCCGAAGCCGCCCTGGACTGGCTGGCCGAAGAAGGCTTTGATCCTTTATACGGCGCCCGCCCCCTCAAGCGGCTCATCCAGCAGGTTGTCGTCAACCCCCTGTCCCGCCAGGTCCTCCAGGGCCTCCTCCAGCCCGGCGGCATGGCCCGGCTCGAGGTCCGCGACGGCCAGCTCTTCGTGGAGGCCGAGGCCGTCCAGTAAGCGAAAGGGGCTCCATGCCGAAACTTTCCCACCTCACCTGCCCATCCGATGAGACCGGGGTAGCTGGAGTCGGCGTGCCCCTGTCCCCCCCCATTCCCATCCTGATTGTGGATGACGAAGCCGATCTGCGGGACCTCCTCGTGGAGGCCCTCCAGGACCAGGGTTACGCCGCCGTGGGCGCCGAAGGCGGATCCCAGGCTCTCGCCTTGGTGCGCGAGCAGCACTTCCCGGTGATCTTCACGGACCTGAACATGCCCGGCGGCCTGTCCGGCCTGGAGCTTCTGCGAGCCGTCCACGAGGTGGACCCGCGCAGCATGGGCATCCTGATGACCGGCTACGCCACCACGGAATCCGCCATCCAGGCGCTCAAGCGCGGCGCCTACGACTTCATCCAGAAGCCCTTCAAGCTGGCGGAGATCGAGGCCGGCCTGGAGCGGGCCCTGGACCACTACCGGCTGGTCCGGGAGAACGAGGAATACCAGCAGAACCTGGAGCGCATGGTGGAGGCCCGCACCCAGGAGATCCTGGGGCTGAAGAACGACATCG
>CAIRAS010000483.1 GCA_903876615.1 uncultured Holophagaceae bacterium | reverse complement strand
CCTTGCTCCAGGAAGTGCTGGACAAGGACAAGGAGATCAAGGACCTCAACGTCAAGCTGGCCAAGCTCAAGGCCGACCTGCCCCGGCCCGACCTGGCCAAGCCCAACGACAGCCACTACGGCATGGCCATGCGCTTCCTGAAGAAGAAGGGGGTCTCCGAGGCCGACGCCAAGAAGCTGGTGAGCCGGGTGGCCATCCTGGAAAAGCTCGCCCCGGGCTTCGAGGTCTACCACTTCTACGCCAACGGCACCTACGGCACTTGGGTCTCCCAGGGCAAGGCCAAGATCAGCCCCAACGATCTGATGCGCCAGGAGCGCGAAAAGGTCGAAGGCGAGCGGGACGTGGCCGTGGCCCAGAACGAGAAGCTGCAGGAAGAGGTCCTGGACCTCGAAGGCCAGAAAAAGAAGATCGAGGAGGAGATTGCCGGCCTCCGGGGCGAGCGTGCGAACCTCATTGAGGAGCGCAGCAAGCTCCAGGCCGACAATGCCGGCCAGCTGGCCAAGCTGAACTCCCTCCACTATGTGGTCGGCACACGCGACAAGCTGAAGGCCGAAGGAATCATCGAAATCCCCGTTTTTGCCAAGGACCGAGCTGGCAAGAACTGGCGGGATGAGGTCTTCACCCAGAGCCTCGACCTCCGCTCCGCCAAGACCATCGTCATCAAGGCCTCCGACCTGGGCCTGGCCAAGATCGGGAAGGTGAACGTCGTGCCCGGTTCCTACCTTAAGGACGAGCACTACAAGCTCAGCATCAGCGAGGACAAGCTGACGGCCACCGTAGAGCTGATCACCGTCACCCGCTTTAAGAACGACAAGGTCGTCTTTGCTGTGACGGACTAGGAGGTCTTCAGACCTGAGAGGGGCCCTGTCCGGGGCCCCTCCTTTTTTGTGGAATTTCCTGTCCAGCCCGCCTATCGTCGGAAGACCCTTCCTGGCTTTCCCTTAACCCCACCCATGAGGTGATGCGATGCATTCACGCTTGACCCAAGCGTTCCTCGGTACTTCCCTGCTGGCCCTCCTGGCCTGCAACGGAGGCGGCGATTCCAAGGCACCCACCACCTTTACAGGGGCCGGGGAGATCGTCAGCTCCGTCGCGCCGGTCTTCGACCCCACCACCGGCAACGTGCCCCTGCCCAACATCCTGGTCACGGCCTCTGTCACTGGGATCACGTACTCAGCGACCGCCACCCCAGCCGCGGGCATGCTGAATATCAATCCCGGCTACCCCCTGACCCCGGACAAGGCCCTGGCCTTCGTCAACCTCAAGGAGATGGGCAACACCCACGCGGTGTCCGGCCTGAACGCGCCGATCTACATCTCTTTCCCGGCCGCAGTGGATCCCACCACGGTGAACAGCACCAACATCAAGGTCTTCCAACTGGCGCCAGACGCTGCGGGGACCGAGAACGCCGCCCTGGGTTTCACCGACGTCTCCAGCCTTTTCACCTACAGCACCTTCGCCCTCGTGCCCTCGGGCATGGGCGTCTATGCCTCCCCCATGCTGCCCCTGCTGCCTGGCACCCGGTATCTCTACGTCGTGACCAATCGGGTGAAGGACACCGCAGGGTTGGCCATCACGAGTTCACCTTACTTTGAAGCCCTGAAGGGCACCATTCCTCTGACCGGTTCCTTCGCCGCCTTGGAGGCGGTGCGGGCCGACGTCACCTCTGGGACCAACATCCTCCTCTCGGGCTATGCCAAGGTCATGAACGACCTGATCACCGCCAGCGCCACCACCACCGTCACCAAGCGCGCTGACATTGCCGTCATGGGTCGCTTCATCACCACTGGCGCCGGCTACATCCCCACCGACCCCCTCAACACCACGCCGGCCCTCGCCGCCGTGCGCATCCCCATGGAAATGGCCCTGTGGGCCTGGGCCAACAACGCCCCTGTCCCCAACACCGTGAACTTCAGCACCGCTGAAAGCCGGGCCTGGGACAACGGGGTTTCGAACTTCCTGCTCATGGGCACCTCCGCCATTCCCTCTGGTCCCGGGTCCCTGGCTGCCATCTTCGGGACCGTACCCAGTGCTGCTGTAGGCTATGTGGGCGCAGGCACCTTCGAGAGCGCCGACCTGCAGCTGGATCCCTACCTCGTCAACGCCAACCTGGCCAATGCTGGCGGCAAGCTCGATGCCGTCGCCAATGTCTACAACCCCGGCACCAGCACCGTGCCCGGCACCGGCGTCACCCAGGCCTTCCGGAACGCCACGGGGGCCCTGCGCGGCTTCTACCACAAGACTCGCACGGTGCCGTTCATCGTCATCGCCCCGCTCGCCACAGCCCCCACGGGAGGCTACAAGGTCGCCATCTTCATGCACGGCATCGGCGGCCAGAAGGAGCAGGCCCTGGGCCTCGCCAACACCCTCTGTGCCGCGGGCTACACCGTGGTCGCCATCGACCAGGCCGTCCACGGCCTTGGTGCCGGCGTTGCCGGCAGCCTGACCTCCCCGCTCTACTCAGGTGTTGGCATGGGCAATGGCCGACCCGCCGCCGAGTGGGCCAGCAACTTCTTCATGCTGCCCTCCATCCTGACCGCCCGCACCAGTGTCCAGACCAGCGCCTTCAACCTCTGGCGCTTGGAGCGCATCCTCAAGCAGCCCGCCGCAGATCCCACCAGCCTGCAGGCTAAAATGGTTTCCGCCGGCAAGACCATCAGTGCCGCCGGCGCCACCCAGTTCGTGGGGCAGAGCCTGGGCAGTATCGTTGGTTCCTACTTCCTGGCCGGCAACAGCGTCCAGACCGGTGGCAGCAACATGAAGGGCCTGCTCAGCGTGCCAGGTGCCCGCCTGGCCTTCATCCTCAAGGACAGCCCGGCCTTCTCGGCCACGGTCAACGGGGGCCTCACCGCCGCGGGTGTCACCACCAACAGCACCGCTTTCTATCAGTTCTTCGCCCTGGCCCAGGCCGTGGCCGATCCCATCGATCCCGGCACCATGGGCACGCCTCTTTCTGGCCAGACCGCCTCCCGTCTCGCGGGGCGCATGCTGGTGCAGGAAGCAGTCGGCGATACGGTCATTCCCAATGCCTCCGGCCAGTATTTCGTGAACGCCCTGGCCGGCCGTCAGGGCCAGCTGGGCGGCGATGTCAGCGGCGGCTTCACGCACGTCCTGCGCAACACCCAGGCCGCAGCCGCGGTGCCCTATATCTATGGAACAACCCTCGCCACGGTCAAGACGGCCGTGGCGGCCGCCACCGCTTCGACGGCCACCGCGCCCACCCAGGGCATCATGCAGTACAGCCCTGCCCAGCACGGCATGTTGCTGGCCGATACCGCCACTGCGGCCAATGTGATCAATTGCCAGACCCAGTTGTATGCCTGGGTGAAGTACGGTCTTGTGGTCGACGGTGCGAATGCCAGTGGCTTCCCCATCGCCCCCCCGCCCAGCAGCCTGGAAACGATGATCATCCCCGGCTACCTTGGATCGGAGAGCCTCGCGATCCACTACCCTGTCCTGCCCTAGAACCAGGCTGGAGCGAAGGTCTGAGCGCCGCCCACCCGGGCGGCGCTTTCGCGTTCAGGGCTTTGCATCCAGCTCCGGGAAGGCCTCCAGCAGCTGCCTTCGGGCCTCCAGCAGCTCCGGCACTGCCGGGTCGCGGCGGCGGAGAAAGCCCCGGATCGCCTGGAGGTCCTCGGCCACCCGCTCAAGCATGGGCAGACCAAACCCGGCGGCCAGCAGCGCGAGGGGCGGCAGCAGGGCGGCTCCCCAGCCCCAGCACAGGCCGCCGAGGACAGCCAGGAGCAGCGCCCAGAGGGGGTAGAGCAGCAGGCCGCCGAGCAGCTTCAGGGTGGCGACCTGATCGCCCTCGTCCGTGAAATGGACCGCGGCCCAGCCGATCAGGCGGTAGGCCGGCCACGCCAGCAGGACCGCCGGCGCCAGCAGCGCGGCCGTGGTCAGCCGGAGGAGGGCCCCGGGCAGCCAGCGCAGGACTTCCGCACCGGGATAGGGATGGCCCACCTGGTCCGGCCGGAGGCCCTTGGCCCGCAGCCAGGCCTGGGCGGCGTGGACACGGGCCTCCAGGACAGTGAGGTCCTCCGCCGGAAGCGAGGCCAGCCGGGGAACCAGGGCCCGCACACGGTCCCGGAGCGCCTCCAGGTTCCCCCGGCTGCCCGGGTCCTCCGCCAGCAGCCAGGCCACCTCCTGGGCCAGGGCCAGACAGCGCACGTTGGCGTCATGGAGGGTCAGTGGGCGCAGAGCCGCCTCGATGCGCCTCGTCAGCTCCCCCACCGCCGCCGGCTCCGCGCCCAGGGCTGCCAGGTCATCCCAGAGGATCGGCTCGCCCAGCCGCAGCAGGGCGCTGTGTCGAAAGGTGGTCCGGTCTCCATAGACCAATCCAGCCGGGACGATGGACAGCGGCCCCTGGTAGGACAGGGCGATGCGGGCGGCCCCGGTCTTCAGGGGCGCGAGGTCGGCGCCGGTATGACTCACCCCCTCGGGGAACAGGGCGACGGAGCCACTTTGGCCGAGTACCTCGTGCACTTTGTGGAAGCTCTGCTGGATAGACTCCCGGGTGGCACCACCGTCTTTTGGACGGGTCACGGGAATGGCCTTGAACGCCGCCAGGAAGGGCCGCAGCGGGGCGAGGTGCCAGAGGGTGGCCTTGGCCAGCCAACCCATGCGTCGGTCCAGCAGGGCTGCAGCGGCCAGGGGATCCAGGAGACCGTTGGGATGGTTCAGCAGGACCAGGCAGGGGCCCACCGGCAGGGGAGGACCTTCCTGGCGCAGGGCCCGGAACCAGATCCGCCCCAGGAACCGGGCCATGCGGAGGCTGGCCACCTCAGGCCTGCACGGGTCGGTGCCGAGCCCAGCGGAGGACGATCCCGCTCAGGGCGATGGCGGGGAGCACGATGACCATGGCCCAGGCCAGAGCATCCCCGCTCGCCGCCCCCGCGGCCTGGAAAGCGTCGGCCCGGCGGCCCACCCACATGGGGCTGATGGCGTCCCCCAGCAGGTGGATAAGCAGGACGTTCATGGCGACGCCGGTGGCCCGGATGCTCGCCGGCAGGCTGCTCACGATGAGCGCGTTCACGGGACTGGTGTTCACGAAGAGCAGGAACATGCTCAGGAAGAAGAGCAGGTAGGCCGTCCCCAGGTGGTGCGTGGCCAGGGCCCACGCCACCGCGGGCACCGCCAGGACCAGGGTGATGCCCGAGATCCCAGCACCAGCGTCTGGCCAGCGCTTCTGCCACCGGTCCGTGAGCCAGCCCCCCAGGAAGGTGCCCAGGATGCCCGTGATCACGGCGAGCAGACCGAAGACCATGCCTGCGTGGGCGGTACTGACCGAGAACCGCCGCTGCAGCAGGGTGGGGCCCCAGTTGCTGAGACCGCCCATGGCAAAGGTGTAGGCGACGTAGCTGGCGGTGCAGGCCAGCCATACCCTGTTCAGGAACACGTGCTTCAGGCGTTGAAGGTAGGATTCGCCGACGCCCACATCCTTGCCGCTGTCCATGGCTCCGCGCACAGGATCCACCTGGAAAGCCATCCAGGCCGCGAGGAACAGGCCCGGCAGACCTGCCACCAGGAACGAGGCCCGCCAGCCCCAGGCCCCGGCCACCAGGCCACCCAGGCCGTAGCCCAGGGCGCTCCCCACGGGGATGGCCAGGTAGAACCAGGTGAAGTTCTTGGCCCGATCCGACTCGGGGAAGCCATCCGCCAGCATGGCGGGGCCCAGGCTCGCGTATGCCGCCTCGCCTACCCCCACCAGGGAGCGGGCCACCAGCAGCGCCGGGTAGCTGTGGACGAAGGCCGCGCCAATCGTAGCAAGGCTCCACAGCGCCACTCCCCCGGCCACAAGGCGCGGCCGATGGAAGCGGTCCGCCAGGTAGCCGAAGAGCGGCGCCGAGCACATGTAGACGACGATGAACACGAAGTTCAGCCGCCCAAGCTGCAGGTTGGATAGGTGAAGATCCTTGCCCAGCGGCTCGAGGATGGCCGCGACCACAAGGCGGTCCAGGTAGTTCACCAGGTTGATCCCGGTGAGCAGCAGGAGCAGGCGTTGGACGGCAGTCAACCGCATCGGACGGCCGGGGGCCGGTGGCTACTTCTTGGGGGCAGGCTTGGGCGCGGCCGGCTTGGCAGCGGGCGCGGCGGGCGCGGCAGGCTTGGCGGCGGGCGCGGCGGCAGGCTCGCTGGCATCCAGGCGCTTGGAAACCTCAGCGGTGAAGCCCTTCAGCCAGGCCTCGTCACCCCAGGAGAGGATCTGGATGGCCTGGTCCGACAGAACGATCTGGAGCTTCTGCTCCTTGGCGAGCTGCTCGACGATAGGCGCCGCCAGCTTGGTGATGGCCTCACCCACCCGCTTCTCCACCCGCTGGTATTCCTGCTGGCTGTCTTCCTGCATCTTCTTGGCTTCGAACTCCACATCCCGGAACTTCTTGGCCAGGGCCTCCTTCTTGTCAGGGTCCAGGCTGGGCGAGTTCAGTTGCTGCTGCATGGTCTGCAGTTCCTGGCCCTTGGCCTGGAGCTTCTCCTGCAGGTTCTTCCCTGTGATCTCCAGCTCGGAGAAGATGGCGCCAGCTTTCTTTGAGCTGCGCACCAGCTGGTTGATGCTGAAGAAGGCGAAACGAGGAGCCTCCTGGGCCATGGCAGGAACAGAAAGGGTGGCCGACAGGCAAAGTGCGGCCAAGGTGGGGGCGATCAGGCGCATGTGAGTCTCCAGGGCAAAAGGGGGATTATAGCTCAGAGAGGCTGAACAGATTAGAAGGTCGTCCCGATGGAGAACTGGAAGTCCGTCTTCCCATCCGTGTCGAACGGATAGGGATTGATCTTCTTTGACCAGATCAGCCGCAGCGGAGCGGGGCTGATGGGCAGGAAGAACCGGAACTCGATGCCCGCCGACCGGACCAGCGTTGGATTCTTATAGGAGTAGGGATTGCCCGTCGCGTAATCAGTGTAGGTGATAATGTTCCGGCTGAGGACCTTGGTACCTGGGCCCCAGGCATTGCCGGCGTCATGGAAGAAGACCAGGCGGAACTGGTCCGCGATCTTGAACTGGTATTCCATGTTCGTGATGATCTGCTTGTTGCCGCCCACCACCACCGCATGGCCATTGTTGTCCAGGAGGACCGAGCCCACCTGGCCGTAGCGATAGCCGCGGATGCTGTTCTCGCCGCCAGGCCGGTAGAGGTCGTAGAGCGGCAGGTCATCGTGGCCGAGGTTCTGGAGATACCCGTAACTCGCGTTGAAGGCGAAGATGTGGCGGTCCGCGATGTTGGCGAACTTGGCAAAGTCCCAGGTGGCCCGCAGGAAGGGCTTGTCCCCGCCGAACTGCCAGCCGCCGTATTCCAGCCCGAAGGACACGCGGGTGCCCGCCGTGGGCTTGAACTGGTGGTTGACCGTGCTGTAGGACAGGCTCTGGCTGAAGGTGGAGGTCAGCTGGTTCGGCGTGTCCCGGAAGTAGAAGTTCTGGCCACCCTCGATGCGGATCAGCCGGAAGCTGTAGCCCGAGGAGTAAGTCGTGAACCAGGCCCAGGGCTTCTCGGGGAGCCAGTTACTGAGCCGGGCGCCCACGGACAGGCCGAGGCTGCGGGTGAACTGCTTGTAGGCGTTGGCGATGCCGACGCGGGAGGCGTCATAGTCGGCCGAGCCATTCGAGACCGAGGTCGAGAACGAGTAGGGCAGGTCGAAGACGAAGGGCTCGGTGAAGCCCACCGAGACACTCTTGGAATACTTGCCGCCGTTGTAGCTGATGGAAAGGGTCTCGCCGCCGCCGCCCAGGTTGCGGGTCGAGAAACTCACTCCCAGGGAGAAGCCGAAGAGCGAGCCGTAGCCACCCTGGAAGAGCAGTTCGTTGACGCCGGCCTCTTCGCCGCGCACCACGATGTCCACCTGGGGCTTGTCCGGCACCATGTCCACCTTGGGCTCGGACGTCTTCACATCAAAGAAGCTCAGCTGGCTGATGCTCAGCAGGGAGTCCTTGAAGCGGTCAGTCTGGAAGAAGTCACCCTCGCGCATGAGCATGCTGCGGCGGAGGACCTTGTCCTTCGTGTTGGTGTTGCCCTCAAACTCAATCTTGCGGATCGTGAAGACCTCTCCCTCGACCAGCTTCAGGGTGGTGTCCACCTTCTTGACGCCGTCCTCTTCGCGGATGTCGAGCTTCTTCTCCGCGTGGAAGAGCACATAGGCCTGGTTGGAGTAGCTCTCCTTGAGCTTGTCCACGGTCTGGTTCACCGCGTCCAGGTCGAAGGGCACCGGCTTGGCGCCGGGCTTGGGGGCCTCGATCGAGGGCTTGATGTTGAAGAACTTCCGGAAGAAGGAGCTGTTGTCCCGCTTCACCTCGGCGTACTTCTCCTGGTAGTAGGTCTCGCGGAAGAGCTTCCCGCCCTCGGCCTTGAAGGTGCCCTCGAAGAAGCGATCGCCCTCCATGACCGGGATGGTCAGCGTGGCCCGGAGATCGTACTTGGGCGACTTCGCCTCCTTGATCAGCTTCTCGTTCTTGAGCTTCTGCTTGGGGGTGGTGCGGTCCTCGACCTCGATGAGGGGCTTGCCCACGAAGACATCCTTGTAGCCCAGCTTCCAGTAGGCCTTCTTCAGGTTGTCCAGATCCTCGTCGAGGTTCTTGTCCACCAGCAGGTCGTGGGTGGTCAGCCAGCTGAACATCCAGTGCTGGCGGGTCTTCTCCATCACGCTCCGCAGCTGGGAGGTCGAGAACACTTTGTTGCCGCGGAAGGCGACGTTGTAGATCTTGGCCTTGCCGCCCTCGCTGATGTCGAACACCAGGCGCGCGACGCCCCCGGACATGGGCTCCAGCGTGATATTCACTACGGGGTTCCGGAAGCCCTTCTCGCCAGCCTGGTCCACGATGAGGTTCTTGACCTTGCGGGCGGTGTCCGGATCGTAGATCGTGTCCGGATTGATGGTGAGCTTCTTCTCCTTCACCTTGTCCTTGATGTTCGTGAGGCCGACCTCGGTGCCACCCCGGAAGTCCACTTCCTTGATCAGGGGCCGTTCCTTGATGCGAATCACCAGCTTCTTGCCGCCCTTGGCGTCCGCCAGCTCGAGCTTGATGTCATCGAAACCGCCGCTCTCCCAGAGCTTCTCGATGACGGCCGTGAAGTCGATGGTGCGGAGGTCGTCGCCAACCTTGAGACCGGACTTAAAGATCACCGTCTCGGACGTCTGCTTCTGGGCGCCGACTACCTCGATGGTGACGATGGGCTCGATGTCCTGGGCCGACAGGGGCAACGCGAAACCCGCCACGAGGGCCAGAGGCAGCACACCCCTACGCCACCGGGGCCGGACCCGGTTCCAGACCATGCTTTGCTGCGTCATTCCGGTACTCCGACCAGATGGGTTTCCTGGCCAGTGGCCACGTCTCCGGAATCAGACAGGGT
>CAIRAS010000482.1 GCA_903876615.1 uncultured Holophagaceae bacterium | reverse complement strand
TTGTGCAATTAATCACACGGATTCAATGTCATTGACCTTAAGATCGTCTATTATCTAAGGCGACCCATCCATCTTCGTAGGTGACCATGCTACCTCTATCCCAGTCTTCTGGTTACGCGGTCCTGGCCATGAGCTGCCTCCAGGATCCCGGCGGCAAGCCGACCCTGGTCGTGGACGTGGCGGCCCGCACGGGCTTTCCGCGCCCCTACCTCTCCAAGATGATCCACAAGCTCGCCAAGGTCGGGCTGGTGATGGCCAAGCGCGGCAACAAGGGCGGCGTGGTGCTGGCCCTGGCCGCCAAGGAGATCACCCTGGACCTCATCGCCGAGGCCGTGGACGGCTCCGAGTGGCGCAACCAGTGCCTCCTCGGCTTCAAGGACTGCTCGGATGAGCGGGCCTGCCCCTCCCACACCTTCTGGAAGGCCGAGCGCGATCACATCCACCGCTGCCTGAAGGACATCTCCCTGGAGGAGATCCGCACCTTCGAGCAGGCCAGCCGCACCTGGCGCCTGGCCGATGCCCTCCCCGAGAAGAAGCTCAAGCCCCGGGTCAAGAAGGCCGCGAAGCCTGCCGCCAAGAAGGCCCCCGTCAAGGCCGTGAAGCCCGCCGTCAAGAAGGCTCCGGCCAAGAAGGTCTGAGGCTCCCTGCTCTGGCAACGAAAGAGGCCGCCCGGTGGGCGGCCTCTTCGGTTTACGAGTCATCCCGGATGGATACCAAGCGCCTAGGCCGAGGCCGACACGGAGCTGCCGAACCCGTGGCGGGCCCGGAACCGCTCCACGCCCGCGTCCGGCAGGGTGGCCAGGTCCGCCAGGGTCACGGACCGCAGCCGCTGCATGACCGCGCCCCGGGTCTCTTCCCAGAAGTCGTGCACTGAGCAGGGCTTCTCGGCGGTGCAGCCGATCAGGCCCATGAGGCAGCGCTTCTGCCAGGCCACGCCATCGATGGCATCGGTCAGGTCTGCGACCGAGATCTCCGTGGAGGCCTTGGCCAGGACCACGCCGCCGTGGTGCCCGCGGCGGGCCACCACCAGCCCCTTCTTGGCCAGCTTGTGGATCAGCTTCGACAGGTAGGAGCGGGGAATCCCCGTGGACTCAGCGATGGCCTCGACCAGCACGGGCTGGCCCCCGGGCTCCTGGAGGCACCTCAGGGCGCGCACCGCGTAACCTGTGGTCTGGGACAGCGGAAGCATGGGATCCTCCTGCGAGAAACTCTGGCGTAAAGCCCTGCTCATCTTCGAAGATGCGCTCAAGGTCCGTCAAATCAATTGACCCTGTGATCCTCATCACGTCATAAGCCCCCTGGAGGGACGTTGTCGAGGATTTGGCAGCATTCAAGCTGTCATGCCTGGACAGAGCCGTCCTGATGACCGCCGCTGTCTAGGTTTTTAGCCAGGCACCTTCAGGCCTTGCCGGCAGAGCATGGACTGGCCCCAACTGCAGGGAAACAGCGAGGCCCCCGTCTGTGGGACTCCTGGCGTTGAGGCCGGATGCCCTTGTCAGTGTGCCTCTCGGACGATGATGCGCTTGCTGTAAGCCTGGTAGGTCTCCGCCGGGATGATGCCCTTGGTCACCACGTCCGTCTTGGAGCGGTGTGGACGCTTGGCGATGATGGCGTCCGCCTGGGCGTCCGTGAGGCCCGGGAGGGCCTTCAGCTGCGCCTTGGTGGCCCGGTTCAGGTCGATGGCCACGGCCTTGGCCTTGGCGTCCGCATCGGCCTTGGCCTTGGCCTTCTTGGCGGCCGCCTTGGCCCGGGCCTCATGCACGGCCTTGGGCACCGGCTTCTTCTTGGGCGAGGCGTCGTCTTCCTGGGCCCAGGCCGCGGGGGCCAGGGCGCAGACGAGCAGCAGGGCGCCAAGAATGGTAACTGGTTTTTTATTCATGGAAATACCTCATGCTTTTGCTTATTTTCAGCGCAACCGGAGGCCCCTGTCAATCTCCAGGACCCTGGAAAAAAAGAACCCGGAGGCCGAGGCATCCGGGTTCTCTTCATGGCTCAGATCGTTCCGCGGGGCCCGGTTGCCCGGGCTCCGCGGTGGGGTTGACTAGAAGGTCATGTGGACGGCGCGGATGTCCGCAACCTTCCCGTTGCCGTGGCAGAGCAGGCACTGCTCGGTGTTGTTGATCGGCACGATGGGAGCGGCGCCGGCCACGGAGGTGACCACGGTGCTACGGGGCTTGGCAATGACGCCACCGTTGGCAGCAATGTGGAGCTTGGCAAGGTTGCTGTCGTGGCAGGCCACGCAAGCAGCGGTGATCGGGCTCGTCACCAGGGTGGCGGGCTCAGCTTCGAGGACGCCACCGGCGGCCACGACGATCGTGCCACCCGTGAGGGCCGTGGAGCTGGCGTTCGCACTGGGCCAGGTCCGGGCGGCCGAAGCAACCAGGGTGCTGTTCACAAAGAGGGTGGAACCGTAGTTGGTGTTGGGGGTGATCCAGGGCGCCGTGTAGGTCTTGGTGGAGTCATAGACGAACGGGGCGGTGGTGGACAGGGCGGTCAGGGTCGACGCGTAGGCACCGGAAGCATTGGTGTCCCACAGGAGGCTGGCAACCTGGCCGGCGTTGGTGCTGGCGCTGAAGTCATAGGACCCCGGCACGTGGCAGGCTTCGCAGTTGTTCAGGACGCCGGGGTAGCCGACTTCCCAATACAGGCCCGCGACTTCCCAGGTGAAGGGGATGACGCGCTTGGAGCCAGCGTGGATGGCGTGGACGACGGTCTTGATGTTGATGCCGAAGCCCGTCTGGGTGCTGCCGACCGTGTTGGTGTGGTGGCAGAAGGTGCAGGTGGGGGCATCGTTGCGCTGGCCGGCGTGGAAGACGCCTTCGGTGAAGACGCCCAGGCTCTTGTGGCAGGTGTTGCAGCGGGCGTTCTCGACGATGGGACGGCGAGCGGTGTCAGCAGTGGTGGAGGTGGCGGAGGCCACGGCCATCTTATACATGTTGGGGCTGGGAGGTACGACACCGCCCTGGTAGGGGGCGTCCTGCAGGACACCGTCGATCACGGTCTTCCCGTAGGGGTAGGCCGCCAGGTTGATCTGGGTGAGAGGCATGGCATCCGTGTTGCTCACAGCCTTGGTGGCAGGAGGGCCACCGGCCGCAGCCGCAGCCACGCCGTAGGAGTAGCCGATGCCGCCGGTCCGCAGGGTCGCGGTGGCGGGAATGGTCACGTGACCGAAGGTGGCGGTGTAGTAGCCGTTGGCGTCGGGGCCCGTGAGGGTGGCGCCGGTCTGGCCATTGCGCCAGAGCTTGCGCAGCGCGAGGCTCACCGTGGCGTTCCAGTCCTTGGGAGCGGCGATGCCGTCCTGGGGCACTGCGTAGGCGAAGTAGAGGGTGGTGCTGCCGACCCAGTTGGTGATCAGCTCGTTGCCGTCACCACCGTTGGCGGTGGCATCCCAGGTGTTGAAGACCACAGGGGCGGTGGTCAGGCCGTCCTGCAGGAAGCGGAAGACGAACACGGGGTGCTTGCTGGCGTCGACGTAGACCTTGGAGATGTCGTACTTGAGCCAGTGGGCGCCCGCGGGCAGGTTGGCGAGGTCGCTGGGGACGTAGCCGGAGTTGGTGTGGCTGTTGCTGGCATCGCCTTTCTGCGCGGCGGTCAGGCCGGCATTGGTCGCATTGGGAGGCGTCACGGGGACGTGGTTCAGGGCCACGCCGGCGGGGCCGTGGCAGCTGATGCACATGGAGTCGTCGAGCTGGACGCCACCTTCGTGGTAGCCAGCAGCGGCGGACTTGGTGAAGTCAATGCGGTCGTGGCAGGCGCCGCAAGCCATGCGGCTGGGGACGTTCTTCCAGTTGTCGCCGAGGGCGGCAGTGGCGGGATTGGCCGAGGTGTGGCAGGTGGTGCAGTTCTGGATGCTCTGGGGGTAGCGGACCTCGTTGAAGTAGAGACCGCCGTAGAGGTAGCCGGTCTTCTGGAGGCCTTCGCCACGGTGCAGACGGTGGATGAAGGCGGGGAAATCGCCCGCAGACAGGCCGTTGATCTTGTTGGTGCTGACGGTGGTGGTGGCACCAGGGGCGCTGGAGACATAGCCACCGTAGGGGGCCTTCGTGGTGGGGGCCGTAGTGGCAGACTCAGCAGACCCGTACTTGCGCTGGTCGTTGTGGCACATCACGCAGTAGCGGGGGTCCTTCCGGCTGCCGCCGTGGACGACGAGCTCCGTGTGGCAGGCGTTGCAGGCGGCCAGGGTCACGATGTCGCGGCTGCCAGCGGGGGCGGCCACGGCGCCCGTAATGGGCACGAAGTCGTAGACGATGTTGGCGGGGTTCTTGACGGTCACGCTGACGATGCCAGTGGCCGAGGCGTCCGGCGTGTTGCTACCGGTGCCGCGGGCGCTGCCACCGATCTGGATGGTCACGCGGTGGGTCAGGGTGTTCACGAAGCTCACATCACCCAGGTCAGCCCGGAGGTTGGTGGTGGTGTAAGTGGGATACGTGTCCAGGAAGGTCTGGGCGGCGGTGATGTCACGGTAGAAGGTGTACTTGTAGCTGCCATCGCCGTTGTCGACCAGGGTGCCCGTGCTGTCGGTGCTGGGCTTGCCGGGGGCAACCGCGGTGGTGGTGGTGGGCATGGAGGTCACGACATAGCTGACCCACTTGCTGGGGCTGCCGTTGGTGCCAGGGACGAGCTTGGCGATGCTGAAGGCCAGGCTCGCGTAGCTGGAAGCCAGGGCGTTGGAAGCCTTCGTGGTGAAGCCGATGCCAGAGACGGGGGTGCCGTTCTGGTCGACCACCTTGAAGTTCACGACGGGCTTGCCGGCGGCGGCGGAGACGGAGACGCTGGTGACGCTGCCGCTAATGGACAGGTTCGCCCACTGGTCGGGGGTCAGGGCGGCGGCATTGACGGTGATGACCGGGCTGGTGCCGTTGGTCCCGTTGGTCCCGTTGGTCCCGTTGGTGCCATTGGTGCCGCTGGTGCCGGCGGGTCCGGTGGCGCCGGTGGCGCCGTCCTTGCCGTTGCAACCGATCAGCGCGATGGCGATCGCTGCGGTGGCGATGAGCCCGCAGAGCTGTTTCAGGGGGGTATGCTTCATTGTTCTTTCTCCTTGAATTGAGGTGGTGAAGCGGTTGCAGAGCGGTCGAAGAGAAGTGCTTGTCTCACTGGACGGGATGTCGCACCTCCTTTGAGTACAGGGGCCCCGTTGGGCCGTAGGCTAGCGCTTGACGTTGGTTCCGTGGCAGAGGGTGTTGTTGAGGCAGCCCGGGGCCGAGCCGAGGGGATCGGCGGCGGTGATGAGCGGCTTCAGGGTCGAGTTGGCGCCGGCGGTGTGGCACTTGGCGCACTCGGTGGCATTCGCCTGGTTGGTGCGGATGTGGCTGGGCGCGGTCAAGGTGGTTCCGGTCCAGGGACGATTCGGGTGCGGCGCCTTGGTGTGGCAGGACTTGCAGGAGATCGTGATGCCGTTGTCGAAGCTCGACCCGTGGCACTTGGCGCAGTGGGCAAAGCCGACCATCGCCGTGGGGCTGGCGGCGTTCGGGGCGGCCTGGGCACCGAGGCGACCGTGCTGCGTGGGAAGCGCCCAGTCCTCGGGGTGATTGACGGCGGTATGGCACTTGAAGCAGCTCCAGCCGGAGATGCCGCCAGCCTGCGCGGGATCATCCGTGGAACCGTGGCAAGTCCGGCACTGCGCAGGGGCCTTGACGTATTCGGCCCAGTGGTCCTGGATCCAGGTCGTGGGGTGCACGCCCGTGGTGGCGTTGAAGGGCACCGCCTTGCTCGCGGTCCCGGCGCAGCCCCAGGCAAGGAGCGTGAGCACCATCGCGAAGCAGCTTCCCGCCATCAGTCTAGTTCGGCTCATTGGGTTCCCTTTCGGCACTCAAGCGGATCTACCGGTGACAAGCCTGGCACTTGTCGTTGTTGGCCCTGCCGTGGCACTTGAAGCAGCTGGAGGGATCCATCTTTCCTTCAATGCGGTGCAGCGTCATGTAATCGCCCCGATGCGGCGCGGCCCGGTCAGGGCGGTCGCTCAGGCGGGTGGCGGGCTTCATGGGAGCCTTGCCGCCGTGGCAGTCCGAGCAGAAGGACTGGGCATGGCAGGAGGCGCAGGTGTTGTTGTCCTGGTTGGCCTGGAAGCGGTGGTCCTTCACGAACCCGACCGTGTGGTCAAAGGCGGCGTAGGGCTTGAGAGCGCCCTTGGACACATCGGTGGTGTGGCACTCAGAGCACACGGGCCGGCCGGCGCCCAGTTCCTGGGGGTGGGTCCTGGCGAAGCTCGCCTCGGGAGAGACGAGGCTGCACGCCATGAGGACACCGAGGCCCAGCACAGCGGCGAAGACCTTGAGAGCAGTTTTGCGGGCCATTAACGACCTCCCTTGCTAGCCATGCCGAAGCGGTACTCGGCTCGCAGAAGCCCCCGGGTCTCGTTCTTGGAGACGGCGGTGGTTGCGTGGCTGAGATCGCCGGACACCTTCACGTTCTTGGTTACCTCGTAGCCCAGCGAGCCGACCACCTCGTAGAGGTTCTTGAGGCCGTTCAGGTAGGGGTTGGACGCTCGGTACTTCTGCAGGATGCCGTCCAGGCTGGCCGTGAACTTGCCCTTGGTGACCAGGGCCCAGGCGCGAGCTTCCCCGTAGGAGAGGCTGCGGAAGGGGGCGGCGGAGTCCACCACCAGGGTCTTGGCGGCGTTCGCGACGTGGCCGCTGGCACCCACCAGCAGGGTCTTGTCGGCATTGGCCCAGCGCAGCTCGCCGCCAACCTTGTTTACATCACCGTAGGTCTCGCGGTGGGTGTGGCGGTAGTCGGCAACCAGCTGAATCGACAGAGGGGCGTTCCAGGTGACGTTGCCGCCCCAGCCCTTGAACCGGTCGTTATCGGTCTGGCGGAAGAGGCTCGGCAGGTTGGTGCCAGCGTAGTAGTAGAGGAAGTTACGCTCGGCGTAGTTGCCGGCCACGGAGACCTGACTACCCAGCTTCACGGTGGCGGTGTAGTCGTTCTCAGCGATGTTGCTACGCTGGTTGGCGACGTCGTAGATCGTGCGGCCGCGGAAGTCGAGGAAGGTGGCGGGCACGTAGGTCAGGTCGAGGCCCAGTTGCCGGCGGGTGTAGTCGACGGGCTGGGGGATGGTCAGGTCCTTGGCCATCTTGCTGCCGTCCTGCAGGTAGGAGACCCCGATCTCACCGGTGGTCGAGGGGCGCCAGCCGAGGCGGGTGCCGAAGATGACATCGCGCTGGAAATCGTAGTTGTGCTGCGCGGCACTCCCACTCAGGTGTGCTAGATCCCCGGCCTTGTAGATGACGGGCTTGCCGGCGAAACCAGACAGAGTGAAGCCGCCGCGGAGGTCCGTCCGGGCGCTGACGCCGTCGACCTGCTCGAAGCCGGTGCTCTGGTTCGTGGTGAAGCGGCCCGCCTTGATCTCGGCGTTGGCCTTGCTGAACTGGTACTGGAGGTAGCCGTAGTTCAGGTAGCCGGCAGTCTTCGTGCCGTCGAAGTTGGTGGAGTCGCTGAGGTCGGTCTTGCCCCAACCGAAGAGGTGCAGGGACAGGTTGTCCGAGCCCAGCTTGGTGGCGTCAATACCGAGGTACTGGGTGGCCGGCCTGTAGGCGGCCTTGTTGAAGCCCGGGTCCTCCGACTTCCACATCTGGGCCATGGTGGTGCCGTAGAGGCTCACCTCCTGGCCCCAGGCCGTGGCAGACATCAGGGTGGCAATCAGGGCCACATGGGTGTGTCGTTTCATGATTCGCCTCTTCTCGTAGTGCTCGGTGCTTGGGGCCGTTCTGGAAGACGAATGGAGCGTGGTGACTGGTTCCTTGAAGCCATCGGGTGGTGTCGCGGGTGCCACAAAGCCTCGGAGGAATCGGGGGAGGCTGGAGAAAAGTTCAAGGGTGAAGCCGATGCAGGAGTCAGCAACGAAACTATGCCCAAGTTCGGGGCACCTCAAGAGAGGAAACTTGGAGACTGGATATGCCTATATGGTTGTTTCATTACGAAAATCAACAATCTTGTGACATGACTTGCATATTTGTAAGTAGTTGATTTTTAATGATTTTTAAAACAAAAAGATTGGCATAATTACGCCTTTGATAACTATTCTGTCAACAATGACTCCGGCCAATGCCGACAAACTTGTGACCTTTGGCACTGGGTCCTCGGGTCAGGGCCTCCAAAGCGCGGATTGACCCCCTCGCTGGGGTTAGAAAGGGGCTCCAGGACCCCCTTCCTCGACGGTGGCCCTGGCCGGGAAAAGCAGGGTTTCCAGCTCCGGAGGGGAACCTCGACCGATGCCGAACGCCTGGAGGACCGCCGTTTATCGGCACCGGTCTGCGCTACCTGGCCCCATATGACCCATCCTGAGGTCCTGTGACCCCAGACACCTGCCATGCCCAACATACTTCCGGCCTGAAAACACCGGAGGTTCACATGATGGATGGCACCCTGGCCCTGGGAGTGGAAGCGGTGGGCTGCGCGGCCTTCGACGCCGGCATCAAGGGTGCGTTCGGCTATCCAGGCACCCCCTCCACGGAAGGCTTCGAGTTTGTCGAGGCCATGATCCGGGCGGAACCCGAGGGGCGGGTGGCGCAGTGGGCCGCCAACGAGAAGGTGGCCTACGACCTGGCCCTGGGCGTGAGCTACGCGGGGCACCGGACCCTGGTGACCATGAAGCACGTGGGCCTGAACGTGGCGCTGGACGCCTACGCCAACTCGGCCCTGACCGGCGTGCGCGGCGGCCTGGTGCTGCTGGTGGCCGATGATCCGGGCATGCACAGCAGCCAGAACGAGCAGGACAGCCGCCGACTCGCCGAGTTCGCCTGGCTGCCCTGCCTGGAACCGAGCACCGTGCAGGAATGTTATGACTTCACCCTGAGGTCCTTTGAGCTATCAGAAGCACTCGGGGTGCCCGTCATGGTGCGCCTGGTCACGCGCCTGGCCCACTGCCGCGCGGCCCTGACCCGGCAGCCGACCCTGACCCCCACGGGCCTCGGCGTGGTGCCCCGGGAGAGCGTCCAGGACTGGGTGCTGATCCCCTCCAACGCCCGGCACCGCTACGTCGAGCTGCTGGCGAAGCAGCCGCGGATGCTCCAGGAGCTACGGGCCATGAACACCCTGGTCGCTGGCACCGGCCGCCGGGGTGTGGTCGTGGCCGGCATGGGCCGGGCCTACTTCCAGCAGCTGACCCTGGAGCACCCGGCCCTGGCCGCGCTGCCCCGCCTGGAGATCGCCGCCTACCCCGTGGACCCCGCGCTCGAGGCCGCCTTCCTGATGGGGGTGGACGAGGCCTTCGTCTTCGAGGAGGACTACCCGGTGCTCGAGGCCCGGCTGGGTCTGCGCGGAACCTGTCAGGTCCATGGCCGCCTGGATGGAACCACCCCCCGCACCGGCGAGCTCACCCCCCGGCAGCTGAAGGAAGCCCTGGCCCTGGAGACCGAAGCGGGCAAGGCCCCCAGCAGCCTCGACCTGCCCGTGCGGGCCCCCCGCTTCTGCGATGGCTGCGGCCACCTGGACGCCTTCGAAGCCCTGCAGGAGGCCCTAAAGAACCTGGGGCACGCCGAGGCCCGGGTCTTCGGCGACATCGGCTGCTACACCCTGGCGGCCCAGGAACCCCTGAGCGCCCTCCATGCCGTGGTCGAGATGGGCGCCAGCATCAGCATGGCGGTGGGGGCGGCCCTGGCGGACCAGACCCCCGCGGTGGCGGTCATCGGCGACTCCACCTTCGGGCACAGCGGCCTGCCAGCCCTGCTCACGGCGGTCGATGCCGGCGCGAACATCACGGTCCTGATCCTCGACAACCGCGTGGTGGGCATGACGGGCCAGCAGCCCAGCCAGGCCCTGGATCAGGTGGAGCGCATGGTGCTGGGCCTGGGCGTGCCTGAGGCCCAGGTCCAGGTGCTGGCGCCGCTGCCGAAACAGCATATGGTCAACGTGCGGGCGGTGGAGGAAGCGCTGCGGCATCCCGGCCCCTCGGTGCTGGTATTCCGGCGCGAGTGCATCCAGTCCCTGCGCCGGGGCGTCCTGAAGGCGCATGATCGTGAGGAGAAGGCCCGCCTCGAGCAGGCCTGCTGCACCCCGGAGGTCCAGCCATGAGTGAACCCCGTGTCCACGGCATCGTCCTCTGCGGCGTCGGCGGCCAGGGCGTCCTGTCCCTGGCCCAGATCGTCCTCGAGGCCCTGCGCCGCACCGGCCTCTACACCCTGCAGTCGGAGATCCACGGCATGAGCCAGCGGGGCGGCAGCGTCCACGCCCAGGTCTGCTATGCGGAGGTGCCCCTCAGCTCGCCCATCATCGACGAAGGCAGCGCGGAGCTGCTCATCGCCCTGGAGCCCCTGGAGGCCCTCCGCTACGTGGCCATGCTGCGCGTGAACGGCCACCTGGTGGTCTCCGAGGAGCCCCAGCTGGACATGGACGGCTACCCGCCCCTGGCGGACGTCTACGGGGCCCTGAAGGCCGTGCGCGGCGCGCAGCTCGTCGATACCGAGGACCTGGCCCGCCGGCTCCACCACCGCCAGGCCGGCGGCATGGTCCTGCTGGGCCTGGCCTCGACCTTCCTGCCCGTGCCCAACAGCACCTGGCGCGAAGTCATCGCCCAGCGCTTCGAGCCCAAGGGCTCCCTGATCACCAAGCGGAACCTCGAAGCCTTCGAAGCCGGACGCGGGCTCGCTCCGGCCAAGACGGAAGCCTAGGATGGCCGGGACCTCGGGCTTCCTCCACGAAGCGCAGGCCTACGCCCTCCTGGCCGCGGCGGGGCTGCGCGTGCCGCGGCACGGGTTCCTGGAGGCGGGGTCCTCCCTGCCCTTCGCCCCGGGTGAGCCCATCGTGCTGAAGGGTCTGGCCGACGGCCTGTGGCACAAGTCCGATCGCGGTGCCTTGCACTTCGGCCCCTTCGAGCCCGCGGCCCTGGTGGCCAAGGCCGAGGCCATGCGGCAGCGGGTGGCGGAGCTGCCCTGGATCGGCGGCCTGGTCTGCGAGCAGGTGCCCTTCCGCCGCCTCCCGGGCCTGCCCACGGAAGCCCTGATCTCCCTCAAGCGCGACCCCGAGGCGGGCTGGCTGGTGGTCTGCGGCATCGGTGGCCTCCAGGCCGACGCCTGGGCCGCCCTGGCCCCGCCCCTGCTCTGGCCCCTGGCCTTCACCACCCCGGAGCAGGCCCTGGCGGAGCTGGGCGGCCACTGGCTGGGCCGCACCTGGCTGGGCCGCCAGCGCGGCACTGAGGCCCTCACGGACGAAGCGAAGCTGCTGGCCTTCCTGCAGGGCCTGTGGCGCGCGGCCGCTGGCCTGGAGCGCGCGGGCGTCACCCTGCTGGAGCTGAACCCCGTGGTGCTGGACGGCGAGGGCCTGCCCACGGCCCTGGATGGCGTGGGCACCCTGGAAGCCGCAGCGGCCTCCGCCCCCGCCCTGCCGGATCCAGCCTGGTATCCGGCCCTGCTGAATCCCCGCAGCCTGGTGATCGCCGGTGTCTCCAGCCGGGCAGGCACCGTGGGCCGCATCATCCTGGAGAACGTCCGCACGTCCCGACTGCCCGAGGGCGCCCTGCGCATCCTCAAGCCCGGCGCGGCGCAGTTCCTCGGGCTGCCCTGCGTGGCCTCTGTGGCCGAGCTCGCCGCTGCGCCCACCGATCAGCTGATCCTCTCCCTGCCCGCCCCTCAGACCCTGGAGGCCGTGGAGCAGCTCTGCCGCCAGGGCGGCGGCGCCACGGTGGTCTATCTGGTGGCCGGTGGCCTGGGCGACGGCGCCGACACCGAAGGCCTCGGCGCGCGGCTGCGGGCCTGCCTCGCCGCGCACCGCCGCGCGGGCCAGTGGACCCCGGCCCTGGTGGGGCCCAACGGCCTGGGGCTCTTCAGCCCTGATCTGGGCCTCAACACCTTCTTCATTCCCGAGGAGAAGCTGCCGCTCAATGCCCAGCCTGGGCCCCTGGCACTGTTGAGCCAGAGCGGCGCCTTCCTCATCACGCGGCTGAGCCGTCGCGGCGAGCTCCGCCTGCGCGCCGCCGTGGCCATCGGCAACCAGATGGACCTGCGCTGCTCGGACTTTCTGCGGGGCTTCGCCACGGACCCCGCCGTCCAGGTGGTGGGCGCCTACCTGGAGGGCTTCGCCCCCGGCGACCTGCAGGCCACGGCCGAGGCCGTCCGCGCCCTGCGCGCCTCGGGCCGCCGGGTGCTGCTCTACAAGGGCGGCCGCAGCCAAGAGGGCATGGCCGCCGCCAGCAGCCACACCGGCGCCCTGGCCGGTGACCACGCCCTGCAGGCCAGCCTGCTGCGGCGAGCCGGAGCGATCCTGGCGGAGCGCCTGGAGGCCTTCGACGCCGGCCTGGCCTGGCTGGGGGCCTACCCCGAGGGCCGTCCCGCCACCGTGGCCGTGATGACCAACGCCGGCTTCGAGTCCGTGGTATCTGCGGACCTGCTGGGCGGTGCCTGCCGTGGCGCGCAGCTGACGGCGGCGGAGACCACCGCCCTGGCCGCCACCCTGGCAGCCCATGGCCTGGAGGGCCTGGTGAGCGCGCGGCTGCCCCTGGACCTCACGCCCATGGCCGACGAGGCCGCCTACCTGGCCGCGGCCCGGCTGCTGCTGGCCACCGAGGCGGAGGTGCTGCTGGTGGGCCTGGTGCCCCTGACTAGGCGCCTGGACACCGCGGACCCCACGGCCGGGGCGGCCTTCGCCACCGCCCTGGCCGACCTGGCCCGCGCCAGCGGCAAGGGGATCGGCGTGGCGGTGGAGGGTGGCCCCCTCTACGACGCCTATCGCGCCGCCCTCCGCGCCGCGGGCCTGCCCGTGTTCCTCACCATGGAAGAGGCCCTCGAAGGGCTGGCCCTCCTTGCGAGCGAGAGCTGACGGGGATGGGTCGCTCGGATCCCGGCGAAGGACGCATGAACACCGATGAAAAGCTGACCCACCTTTCGGCCGGTCCCAGCATGAAAAAGCAATCCTCAGATGACGCAGATGCCGCGCCTCCCTCCTGGCCCTAGGTGCGCTGGGCGCGCGTTCCCGGCCGATGATCAAAGCGATTTCGGGGATGGGTAACAGCCCACCCCGCATGGGCCCGCCGGAGGCGGCTTCCGGCTGCGCCGGAAGTCATCCAGGGGTGCCATGGCCGAGCCCCCCAAGAGGTCTGGCCGTGGCACCCCTGGGTAGAGCCCATGCTCCCGCGAGGGTTCGGGCCAAAATCACTCTCACCCCTGAATCACCGGCCAACCTGCCTTCCGGGGGGGCAGGATGGGTCGGCGCCCATCTGCGACCATCTGCGGCATCTGCGGTTCCGCTCTTGACCTTGCCCGGATGGGGCTGAGGCTGGCCGACATCCAGATCTTCGCTTGATCAGCTTTTCATCAGCTTTTTTCGGTGTTCGTCGGTGTTCCTCCGCAGCAAAGGCCGCTTTCCCGGAGGCCACCTTCAGGGCAGACTATATTTCGGAGATAAATACCCGAAATGACCCGTTTCCTGCCCCCCTGGCGTACCCTCCTTCCGGCGGAGCACGGGAGCTGGTTCATGCTGGGCTTTCCCATGGTCCTGGGGCTGCTGCTGCGGCCCACGGCGGCGGGTCTCTGCCTGGCTCTGGCGGCCCTGAGTCTGTTCCTGGCCCGGCCGCCCCTGCGCCGACTGCGGACAGGGCCGCGGGACGGGGCGCAGGTCCGGGCCCTCCTGCTCTGCACCGGCCTGGCGCTGGCCTTCGGCACCGGGGCCCTGGCCTTCGCGGGACCGCGGTTCCTCGTGCCCCTGGCCGCCGTGGCACCCCTGATCTTCCTGACCCTGCGCGCCGATGCCCAGCGGGCGGTGCGCTCCCTGCTGGTGGAGCTCGCGGCCCAGGGTGCCTTCGCGGGACTGGCGGCGGCCATGCTCACCGCCGGCGGGGCCTCCCTGGCCGAGGCCGGGCGCGCCTGGGTGCTGGTCACCCTGGTGGGCGGAGCGAACCTGGCCCACGTGCGGCGCCTCCTGGGGCACGCCCACGGCCTGGCGGAGGCGGAGCTGTCCCGCCGCAAGCTCCCCGTCCACGCGCTGCACCTGCTCCTGCTGGGGGCTTCGGCCTGGCTGCTCGCCCCCCGAAGCCCCGCGGGCCTGCTGTGGACGGCCTGGACGGGCCTGCTCTACCTGCGGGCCCTGCGGCCCTGGCGCCCCCTCGCAGCCCGGACCCTCGGCTGGCGGGAAGGGGGCCTGAGCGCCGTGGGTCTGCTGCTGCTGTGGCGGGCTCTGGTGGGCTGAGAAGGGGGAACCAACCCGACGTCCCCTGGTCAACGGTCACAACCGGGCTCGACTCCGGAATCCCCTCCCCTGAAGCTGGAATCAGAAAAAGGATTCCGGAATGCTCTTTTCGACTGCCACTGGCTACGCTCTCCGCGCCCTCGCGGCGCTGCCCGAGGACGGGACCTACTGTCTCGCCAAGGACCTCTCCTCACGCCTGGGGCTGCCCGGGCCCTACCTGGCGAAGATCCTCCAGGGTCTGGTGCAGGCCGACATCCTGGCCTCGGTGCGCGGCCCCAAGGGCGGCTTCCGCCTGACGCGAGCCGCGCACCGGATCACCGTCGGCGAGGTGGTGACCGCCATGGAGGGACCCGATGCCATGGAAGGCTGCGTCATGGGCTTCCCCACCTGCAACGGCGAGCACCCCTGCCCCCTCCACGACGCCTGGTCTGAGGTAAAGAGTCAGGTGAGTTCCTCCATGACCCAGGCCACCATCCGGGATCTCCAACTCATCAACATCCGACACAAGAAGGAAGCCAAGGACCGGGTTCCGAATTCTCCCCAGGCCTAGGCTATTCGGATTAGTCATTCCTAAATAGGGCCCACCACAGGCGGCTTCCGGCTGGGCCGGAAGTCATCCAGGGGTGCCACGCCCTCCAAAAGGCGAGGCCGTGGCACCCCTGGATAGAGCCCATGCTCGGATTCGGCCTGGGCCAAAATCACCGTAATCACTGCAAACAGCGGCTGAAATCTCCTTTCATCCCATCCCAGCACCGGCCCACTGGGATGGGATCTTCGCGGTGATCCTTGAAGGTCCGAACGGGCGGAGCAAGACCGATAACCGGGTCCTCTTCTAGGCTGGAGCTGCGGGTAGGATCTTGACCATGGCCATGAGCTGCGACCACCCCGATCTGCTGCCGCTGGAAACGGCGCTCCAGCGCCTCTGGGAGGCCCTGCCGGCCCCGACCCTGGCCGAGGTGCGGGCCGAGCGGGACGACCCCGCCACGGACCGGGCCTCCATGGACGGCGTGGCCCTGCGGGCCTCGGACGGGGGGCAGCCCCGCCGGCTGCTCGGCACCCTCTTCGCCGGCAGTGATCCCGCGGCCTTCACCGTGGCGCCGGGCACCGCCGTGCGCATCATGACCGGCGCCGCGCTGCCGTCGGGGGCGGATGCCATCGTGCCCGTGGAACAGCTGCACCAGGAAGGTGACACCCTCCAACTGAGCGTGGCGCCCAAGGCCGGTGAGCACGTGCGGCGCCGGGGCGAGCAGGCCCGGGCCGGAGACCTGCTGCTGCCCGCCGGGACGCCCCTCACGGTGGCCCGCCAGGCCCTGCTGGCCCAGGAGGGTCTGGCGGTGCCCACGCTCCGCCGCATCCGGGTCGGGGTGGCCTCCACCGGCGATGAGCTGGTGGCGAATCCGGCCCCGCACCAGATCAGGGATTCCAACGGCCCCATGCTCGCTGCCCTGGCCCGGGCCCTGGGCGCCGAGCCGGAGCTGCGGCCCGCCCTGCCCGACGATCCACCCGCCCTGGCCGCGGCCCTGCGTCGTCCCGGGGACCTCCGCATCCTGCTCACCTCGGGTGGCGTGAGCATGGGCGAGCACGACCACCTGCCCGCGGTGCTGGCGGACCTGGGCGCGCAGATCCTCTTCCACCGGATTCGCCTCAAGCCGGGCAAGCCCATGCTGGTGGCCCTGCTCGGCGATCTGCTGGTGCTGGGGCTTCCAGGCAATCCCGTCTCGGCCTACGTCAACGCCCTGCTCTTCCTGCCGGTGGCCCTGGCCCGCCTGGAGGGCCGCGCCTTCCCCGACCCCTGGCGCCGGGCCCGCCTGGCGGCGCCCGTGAAGCACAAGGGCGACCGCCCGCTCCTGCACCCCTGCCGCCTCATGGAGGGACACCTCCATCCGTTGCCCGGCAAGGGCTCCGCAGACCTGGTCACCCTCGCCCAAGCCGACGCCCTCGCCTGGATCGAGCCGGGAGGGATGGAGGCGGGGGTGAAGACGAGGTGGATTCCCGTCCTGTAGCCCTTCCCGCTCCGAAAACGCGCAGCGTTTTTGGAGCCGGGCTCACCCCTTGGCGTATCTCTGCAGCTTCCCCAGATCGAGGATGCGCACCACCGGGAAGGTGCTCTGGATGAGGCCCAGGTCGGTGAGCAGGCGCAGGGCGCGGCTGAAGGCTTCGCGGCTGGCGCCGATGCACTGGGCCAGGTCTTCCTGGGTCTCCTGGAACTCCACCAGGGACCGGACGGGGTTGGCCTCGTGGGCTTCCAGCAGCAGCTGGGCCACGCGCTCGGGCACG
>CAIRAS010000481.1 GCA_903876615.1 uncultured Holophagaceae bacterium | reverse complement strand
TGCAGGAAGGGCGTCCCCAGGTCTGTGCCCCAGCGCCGCACGCGCTCCACGAGGGCGACCGGCACCTCCGGCAGCGCGCTCAGCTGGTCCCAGACGCCGCGCAGGTAGAGCCCCGAGCCCGTCACCAGCACCGGCGCGGGGGCCTCCGCCAGCCAGGTCCGGACCGTGGCGCCAAAGGAGCTGGGATTCGGCCGGGCGGACAGCGGCAGCACGCCATAGCCCCGGTGGGGAACGCCCTCCTGCTCCTCCGGCCCGGGCTGGCCCGTGCCGATGGCCAGGCCCGCGATGGCCTGGTAGGGATCCCCGTTGACCACGACGCCCCCCACGCGCCGCGCCACCGCCACCGCAAGGGCGGACTTGCCGGAGGCCGTGGGACCGAGAATGGCGATGGGCATGGGTTAACGCTATCAGCTGTGAGCCCGGGAACCTCAGGGCGGCTGGACTCATTTCAAGGCCATGCGCATCTTGCTCTGCCTCTGTCTTGCCGTCGGCTTGGGAGCCGGCGAGCCTCCCCTGCCCGGGCGGGACCCGGTCTTCCTGGCCCAGATCCTGGCGGCCAGCCCGGATCCCGCCCGGCCCTGGAAGGCCTACCGGGTGTCCGAAACGTCCGCCTCGGCTGTGGTTGAAGTGGTGGGAGAACTCACGCAGGAAGAGCTGCGCCAGGCGGCCTTCCAGGAGTTCCTGGTCTGGTTCCGGGAGGATATCCGGAAGTTCCTGCACAGCATCGGCGGCCCCACCGGGCCCACGAACCTGGCCTCGGCCACCCTGCCCGTGGACCGGTTCGGCGGCAATCCCGTGCCGCGCAACGTGCCCATCGGGTGGGGCTACTAGCTACTTAATCCGCCATCAGCCGGGGCAGCAGCCGCGAGGCCTGGTCCCGGGCCAGCCGGGCGGCCTCCAGGGCGTGGCGGGCCGCATCTTCCGGGGACTGGCGGGGTGTGAGCAGGGCCTCCAGCTGACCGCGCAGGCGCAGCACTTCGCCTTCCGGATCCGAGAGGTGCCGATTGGCCGCGGCCTCAAAGGTCACCATAAAGCACTGCACCGCGTTGCAGGCCGCCGACACGATGGCGGCGCTGTTCCGATGATCCAGCTCCAGCGCCAGGGCCGCCGCCAGGAAGCGGAGACCATCCTCAAAGTGGGCCTGGGGTGAACCTGCGGGACCGGAACCCGTCATCTGCCCGGAGGGGGGACAGGATAGTTGCCGGTGAAGCAGGCGTAGCAGAAGCCGTGGCCGTCATCTCCCATGCAGCCTTCCAGGTCCTTGAGATCCAGGTAACCCAGGGTGTCGGCCTCCACGAAGGTGGTGATCTCTTCATGGGGCATGTAGGAGGCGATGAGGTGCTGCCGCTTGGGGGTGTCGATGCCGTAGAAGCAGGAGTGCGTGGTGGGCGGGCAGGCGATGCGCATGTGCACCTCCGCCGCCCCGGCCTCACGCACCATCTGCACGATCTTCTTGCTGGTGGTGCCGCGCACGATGCTGTCGTCCACCAGCACCACCCGCTTGCCCGCGAGCAAGTGACGCACGGGGTTCAGCTTCACCTTCACGCCGAAGCTGCGGATGGTCTGCTTGGGCTCAATGAAGGTGCGGCCCACGTAGTGATTGCGGATGATGCCGAAGTCGAAGGGGATGCCGGACTGCTCCGAGTAGCCGAGCGCCGCACTGACGCCGCTGTCGGGCACAGGCACCACCAGGTCCGCCTCCACAGGATGACGCAGGGCCAGGCGGCGGCCCATCTCGCGCCGGGCCACCATGACGCTCTGGCCAAAGACCAGAGAGTCCGGCCGGGCGAAGTAGATGTGCTCGAAGACGCAAGGCGTCGCCTGCACCCGGGGCAGGGGGAACCGGGACTCGGGCTCCCCTGAGCGCCGGGGCACGATCACCAGCTCGCCGGGCTCCACGTCCCGCCGGTAGGTGGCGCCCACGAGGTCGAAGGCGCAGGTCTCGGAGCTGAACACGGTGGTGCCATTCATGGTGCCCATGGCCAGGGGCCGGAAGCCCCGGGGGTCCCGGGCGGCGATGAGGGCGTCTTCCGTGAGGATCAGCAGGGAATAGGCGCCCTCAGCCTCGCGCAGGGCCGCAACCACCGCGTCCTCCAGGGTGTCCGCCTGGGCCCGGTTGATGAGGGCCAGCAGCACCTCGCTGTCCGAGGGGCTGGTGAAGGTGTGGCCAGCGGCGATGAGCTTGGCCCGCAGGCACTCGGTGTTGGTCAGGTTCCCGTTGTGGCAGAGGGCCACCTGGCCGAAGCGTCCGTGGATCAGGAAGGGGTGGGCGGCGGAGGCGACGTTGCCGCCGGTGGTGGAGTAGCGCGTGTGGCCGATGGCGGCGTCGCCGGGCAGGCCATCGAGCACCGTCTCCGTGAAGACGTCCGCCACGTAGCCCTGGGCCTTATGCAGGTGGAGCCCCGTCGCGTCCGCCGAGCAGATGCCCGCGGCCTCCTGGCCCCGGTGCTGAAGGGCATAGAGGCCCAGATAGGTCTGCCGGGAGGCTTCCACCTGGTGGCAGATCCCGAAGACCCCGCACTCATCCCTGAACGGCATGCTTCCCCCGAAGCTCCAGGATACCCGTCGGGACCCTGGCTCCGGCGGCAAGGATGGCCCTATTGGACCGTGACCGTGGGCTCGGAAGGCTGACGGGCCTCCCGGGCCCAGCCCTGGAGGGTGGTCAGCAGGGTGGTCCCGGCCTCGGCGGGGGCCAGTCCGGCGGTGCTCTCCAGCCCCTCCAGGTGCAGCTCCAGCCGCGCGATGTCCCCCTGCTCGAAGCGCACGCTGAGGTCACAGAGGGCCAGCAGCCGGGGCGCCACTTCGACGAGCACCGTCGAAGCGTGGAACCCCAGGGGCATCTCCAGGCTCCAGACCTGGAGGCTGCGGGTGCCGAAGCGTAGGGCGATGGGCTCCTGCTTGGTCTGGGGCGAAGGCCCGGCCAGGTAGAGCAGCCGCTCGGCGCGGCCCAGCAGCATGGCCTGGGCGTAGGGGGTGCCCTGGGTGCGGTCCGCCTCCAGGCGCCAGCCCCCCATGCGGGGCTTCTGCACCCGGTTCTGGCTGCGGGTGGCCGGGGTGGCCTGGAGCCGGAACTGCGTCTCCAGGGGCACCGCCTCGCCGCGCATCCACACCTGGATGCGGTAGCGCAGGCCCCCCTGGGTCTGGGCAGACAGGGGAAGGGCCAGGAACAGGAGAAGGAACCATCGACGCACGGCAAACCACCTTCCCTCTGAGAATGCCACCCTGTGCGATCCTGGACCAGAGACACACGCCGATGCCCATCTGCTTCGACCTCGATGGAACCCTGGGAACCTTCAGCTCGGGCTACCTGCTGCTGCGGGAAGCCCTCGGTGAGCTCTGGGGCCAGGCGCCCACCCGGGAGGAGCTCGGCCGCTGCTCGGGGTCCACCGACTGGGAGATCGTGGACGAGCTCCACCGGATGCGCTACGAAACAGGGCTGGATGAAGCTGGCTACGGGGCCTACGAGGCCGCCTGCGTCCGGCGGTTCCGCCACGTTTTTGCCCCCGGGGGCGAGGCGGCGGTGGCCTTCCGGGGCGTGCTGGAGGGCATGCACTGGCTCGCGACCACCCGGCCGGTCTGGCTGGTCTCGGGCAACGCCCCCGGACTGCTGGCCTTCAAGGCTGAGGTCCTGGGCATCGATCCCGCCATCCCCCGCCTGGGCTCCCTGCCCCGCCATGACCGCTCGGACCTGCTGCGCCTGGCCCGGCGCGGCTGCCCCGGGCCGCACCTCTACTTCGGCGACCGGCCCCACGACCTGGCGGCGGCCCGGGCGGCGGGCATGCCCTTCGTGGGCGTGGGCGAGCAGGTGCCCGGAGCCCATCCGATCCTGGGCGCCAACGCCCCCGCCACCCTGGTGGTGGAGGTGGCCACCCGGCATGCCCGGGCGGAGGCTAGCGGGTCCTGACCTCGAAGTCATCCAGGAACGCTGCGGTGCGCGAGTCGCCCTCCTTGCGCACGATGGCCTGGGCGTGGTGCAGGCGCCCCCGGCGCGCCACCACGATCCCTTCGACAATCCCGCCGTTGGGACCCTTGACCTTGTAGCGGAACCCCGGCCCCTTCTCGGCGGGCAGGTCCGTGCGCTGGATGGCGCCGAAGCGGTAGCCCAGGAAGTTCCGGAAGGTGTTGAGGATGTCGCGGGCGTTGCTGCCGCCCTTGTCCCCGGGGGGGAGGTTGCCCACCGCCACGCTGAAAGTCTCGTCCAGGCGCCCCGCGGGACTCATGGCCAGATCGAACCACTCCACCTCGCCATAGGGGCCAGGGTCCGTGTGCCGGTGCAGCTTGGGCGTTCCCGGGAACGTCGCGGCGATGCCGAGGTTCTCGTTCTCGACGCGGTGCGGATCCTCTTTGCACCCCGTGAGGGTGAGCAAGACCACCAGACACCACCAGACGCGGGACATTCTTTCCCCCTAGGGCTCCATCGGATGCTCGGACTGGGAAGTTGATTCCCTGCTCGCTGCTTCTGACCAGCGCCGGGCCTCCCGGGGATCCCGCAGCACGCCGTGCCCCCCCAGGTAGGCCTCGGCCAGGGCCGCCATGGCGCCGATGTGGCCCCCTTCCGCCGCCTTCCGGAACCATAGCGCAGCGGTCAGGTCGTCCTTCATCCGGGGCCGATCCCCCTGGCGGTAGGCCAGCCCCAACCGGTAGCAGGCGTCCGGATCGCCGGCCTCGGCGGCCTCCCGCAGGCGGTCCCGACCCGTGCGGGGCCGCTCCCGGTAGTGCTGCCAAGCCAGCCAGGTGATCATCAGCAAGGGCGGGGTCATGAAGATCAGCGGCAGGTGATGGAGCTGGGAGGAGCCCGCCCAGAAGAAGGTCAAGGCCACGCCAAGCCAGAGCACCGGCAGCAGGACGGCCCCCGTCAGCAGCAGCCAGCGGAGGGGCCGGTGCGCCAGGGCCCGGTCTGCCAGTTCCTCGACGCCTGCCATGGCCTTCCCGCTCGCGTGGACCAGGGGGTCTGCCGGGGCCACGTCATGGCGCAGGAGGCTGTGGGAAAGGGGCAGGAAGGGGCGCAGACGCTCCGCCTCGAGGGCCCACGCTCCAGCCTTGGCCTCGTCGGCGGGAACCCCGTCCCCGTCCTGGTAGGCCTGGGCCAGCCAGGCCGCCGCAGGGCCAAAGCCCAGGGCCGCGGCTCGCTGGTACCAGGTCTCCGCCTCGGCCGGTTCCGGCAGGGGGACGCCGTGCCCGGTGCGCAGCGCCTCGGCCAGGCGGAAGGCTGCCTCGGGATGGCCCCGCAGGGCCGCGCGCCGGAACCGGTCGAGCCCGGTGGTCTGGCCGCCGTGGCCCTGCCCGCCTTCCATGAACAGCAGGCCCTCCTGGAACTGGGCCTCCCGTCCCCCCAGCGCCGCGGCCCGATCCAGGAACCACCGCGCCAGGGGCGGATGGTGCGCCCCTCGGGCCCACTGCAGCCAGAGGACCTCAGGCCGGTCCGAGAAGCGGGCGATCCAGCTGCGGAAGAGCCGCTCCGCCATGGTCACGGCGGGGACGGAGGCGTGCAGGAGCGTGCCAATGAACGAGCCGACGGCGAAGACCCAGACCGCCAGGATCAAGACCATCTTCCAGGTGTCCGCGACAATGGCCAGTCGGGTGCCCTGCAGTCCCAGGGGACCGAGCAGTACCAGGACCAGCAGGGCCGCCCCGCGACCCCAGAGCCGCCAGGCATCCAGGACCGTCGCCAGGCGGGTCAACGGCGGCCCACAGCTTCATCCAGGGCCCGCCGGGCCAGCCCCTCGCCATAGCCCGACCAGCGCTTGATGAGGCGCCCCTCCCGGTCGACGAGGATCGTCGTGGGAATGCCCGGTATCGGCCCGAAGGCATCCAGGGCTTCCCCGCCGTCGGGCAGGTAGGCGGTGAGCCCGAGCTGCGGGTTCTGGGCCAGGAAGGGCTTTACGTCGCTCCAGCCGCCGCGATCCACGGAGATGGGCAGCACGGCATAGGCCTCGCCGCCGACCTTCTGCAGCTCCGCCACCTCGGGCAGGGACCTGCGGCAGGGCGGGCACCAGGTGGCCCACACATCCACCAACACCACCCGGCCCCGGTAGTCCGCCAGGGTGTGGCGGTTCCCCTCCGCGTCCCGGAAGGCCACCCGGCTGACGTCGGTGCCGGGCTGCGCGCCTTCGGAGCCCCCACCCCCGCCCCCGAGGAGACCGCGAACAAGGACAACCCCACCCAGCAGCAGCCCCCCGCCCACCAGCAGGGCGGCCAAGCCCATCCGCCAGCGGGACTCGGGGACGTAGTCGTCGGCCATGAAGGCTCCGGAAGTGAGGGTTCAGGGTAATGCGAGTGCCGGATACTTCATACTGGGCGGATGTCCCTGATCTCCGCTTCCCGCCTTCGCGCCTTCGCTTCCTCCGTGCGCCTGCTCGACGCCCGCCCAGGCCCTGAGGACTACGCCACAGGGCACCTGGCTGGCGCCTGCCACGCCGACCTGAACCGGGATCTCAGCACCGCCACGGACGCGGACCACGATCCCGCCCGGGGCGGGCGGCATCCCCTGCCCTCCGTGGCCCGCTTCGCGGCCCAGGTGGCCGCCTGGGGTATCACGCCCGCGAGCCAGGTGGTGATCTACGATGCCAGCAGCGGGGGCAACGCTGCCGCGCGGCTCTGGTGGATGCTGCGGGCCCTGGGCCACCGGCAGGTGCTGGTGCTCGACGGCGGCCTGGCCGCGGCCCTGGCGGAGGGTCTGCCGCTGAGCACCGACTGCCCTGCCACGGCGGCCCTGCCGCCCTACCCCGCGGTGGACTGGACCCTGCCCCAGGTGGACGCTGAGGCCGTGGAGACGCTGAGGAATGATCCCACCTGGAAGCTGGTGGACGTGCGCTCCGCCGAGCGCTGGCGCGGGGACACCGAGCCCTTCGATCCCGTGGCGGGCCACATCCCCGGCGCCCTGAACCTGGCCTGGAACGAGAACCTGGCGGCGGATGGGCGCTTCAAGGCCCCAGAGCTGCTCCGGGCCCAGTATCATGCCCTGCTCGCGGGCACGCCGACCGAGCGCCTGGCGGTGCACTGCGGCAGCGGCGTCACCGCCTGCCAGACCCTCCTGGCCCTGGAAGTGGCCGGGTTGCCCGGTGCCTCGGTCTACATGGGCAGCTGGAGCGAGTGGTGCCGGAGCGGCCGGGACCGGATCCCCGGATGAACCCATGGAAGGGCCTCCGCGGTCTGCCCCGGGAAGTCTGGCTCATCTGCGCCAGCACCCTGGTGAACCGCCTGGGCACCATGGCCCTGCCCTTCCTGGTGCTCTACCTCACGGAGGCCCGCCACTGGTCCCCCGCCGAGGCTGGCTTCGGGATGATGGCTTACGGCGCCGGGGCCCTGGTGGTGGGCTCCTTCTCGGGCCGCCTGGCGGACCGCCTCGGGCACG
>CAIRAS010000480.1 GCA_903876615.1 uncultured Holophagaceae bacterium | reverse complement strand
TCCCGCTGGGAGCTGACCCAGGAGCGGCCCCGGGGCACCGCCCAGATCTACCTGGACGTGAGCGGCTCCATGAACGCGGAGATGCCGCTGCTGATCGGCCTGCTCAACCGTCTGAGGTCCCACATCCGAATGCCCTTCTGGGCCTTCAGCACGGTGGTGGCTCCGGCCCGCATCTCGAAGGGTGTCCTGAAGGCCGACACCACCGGAGGGACCAGCCTCGCCTGCGTCCTGGAGCACATCAAAGCGACCCGGCCCGAGGCCGCCGTCATCGTCACCGACGGCTACATCGAATCGGTCCCCAAGGCCCTCGTGCGGGCCACCGGGGGCACCCGCCTCCACACCCTGCTCACCCGCGACGGCTCCGGCACGGAACTCTCCCGCGCCGGCCTCTCCTACACACAGCTTCCCAAGGTGCCCTCATGATGCGCTTCAGTGAAATGGTCCTCCCGGGCCACCCCGACAAGTTCTGCGATCAGGTGGCCGAGGCCATCGTGGCCCGCTGCGAGACTCTCGATCCCGAGGCCTACTGCCAGGTGGAGGTCGGCGCCTGGTGCGACCAGATCTGGATCTCCGGCGGCTTCGCCCTGCGCTCGGGCGAGGACATCCCCATACCCGCCCTGGTGCTGGAGGTGGCGGCAAGGGTCGGCTATCGCAACCTCGCCGGAGACCTCCGCACTTTCCAGGTGCTGGACCACGCCTGCCGCTTCCCGGAGGACCCCCTCCAGTGGAGCCGGAAGGTGAACGACCAAGCCATCTGCGTGGGCTGGGCCGGCTACGACCGGCTGACCCGCTTCCACACCCCCGAGCACTTCCTGGCTCATAGCCTGCGGGAGGCCCTCTGGACCGCCATCCAGGGAGGCGAACTGACGGGCCAGGGACCGGATGGAAAGCTCCTGGTGCTGCTGGCAGAGGAGGGCCCGATCTGGCGTCTGGAGCAGGTGCTGGTGACCCTCCAGCAGAGCCCGGAGTCCGACTTCCTGGCCTTCACCCGGCAGTTGGAGCAGGTGCTGCGCCGGGCCTACGAGACCGTCCGCAAGGCCGATCCCCGGTGGTCCGCCTCCTGGGAAGCGGTGGCCCTCTCCCTCAACCCCAACGGCCCCCTGCTGGACGCGGGCCCCGAGGGCGACAACGGCCAGACCGGCCGCAAGCTGGCCATGGACTTCTACGGACCACGCATCGGCCAGGGCGGCGGCGCCCTCAGCGGCAAGCACTTCACCCACATCGATCGTATTGGCTCCTATGCGGCCCGGGAGGCCGCCGTGCGGGCCGTCCAGTCCGGGGCCCGCAACTGCCGCGTGCAGGTGGCCTACGCTCCCAACTGCCCTGAACCCCTGGAGGTGTCCTACGAGATAGAAGGCCCGGGACGCCCCCTGCCCCGGGGGTTCTTCAACCACGAGGCCCTGCGGGAGCACTACCGGTCGGTCAGGGTCCGGCCGGAATGGGCCCAGGGCACCCACTTCTGTGATCCGGAGGCCCCGTGGAACCAGGCCCTGGTTTGATCCGACGGAACTGCCTCAGCCTGGAAGCGACACCCTATGTCCACTCCGAAATCCCATACTTTCTCCAAGGGCTCACCATGACCGGCCCAGCCCTCCCTGAGGAGACCCCATGACCATGGAACATCACCTCACCCCGGAAGAAGCCCTTCGCCGGCACCAAGAAGGCGACCACAGCCCGGAGGTACTCGCCACCCTCAACCACGCAGCCTGGGACGCCTTCCACGCGCCCTGGGAAGCCCCCACAACGGAGTCTCCCGTGGCCGAAGAACCCAGCGATCCTGAGTCTGAGATCCCCGAGGACAACCCCGTCCAGCCCTTCAACCAGGCGATGCTCGCCACCTGGATGAAGAAGGCCGACTTCAAATATTTCGAGCACCCCGCCCGCGGGCTCCTGGTGGACTTCCGCTTCGGCCTGAAGTCCGATCGGGCTGTGCAGCTCCGCACCTGGGTGTCAGGGAAGAACAAGGACATCCTCGTGCTGAACCTCACCTGCGACCGGCGTGTGCCACCCGAGGACTTCATCCGGGCGCTGCGG
>CAIRAS010000479.1 GCA_903876615.1 uncultured Holophagaceae bacterium | reverse complement strand
TCCGGAAACGTAAAACCACCAGGAACCTAAAGCAGGTGTAAGAGAACGCCGACGACGATGCCGATGCCGGCCCCCAGCGTGGTGTGCCAGAACCCCTTCTTGGCCTCGTCCTTGACCTCCTCCTGCTCCGCGGCGATTACTATGTCCTTCTGGGCGACCACCCCCTCGCAGTCCACCTCGCCCTGCTTGGCGTCGGCCAGGGCCGTGTCTAGCGCCTCGCCTCGGGCCGTCTGCTGACTCACCGCGCCGGCCAGATCGGTCTCCTTGGCCTCGTGCAGGGTGATCTCCTGGCCCATGGTGTCGATCCGCACCAAGGCGGCCGGATACTGCTTGCCGTCCTGCACCAGCCCCAGCATCTCGCGCGCCGGGACCACCGGCCAACCCAGCGTGGTACCCACCAGGGTCGGCGGGAAGCCTTCGTTGGCGTAGGCGGCGGCCAGGGCCTGCGGCTCCACCGGCAGAGTGCCCGGGTCGGCGGCGGGCGCCTGCGGGCCCATCGCCTTGAGCTTGGCCTGCAGGGCGGCGATGGTCTTGCCCTTGGCGTTGGCGTCGGCCAGGAACCGCTCGGCGTCGGCCTTGTAGCCGGTGGCCTCGGCCTGGGCGGCATCCCGCGCCTGGTCGGATACCTTCTTCTGCGCCTGCAGCACCGCGGCCTGCTGCTGGGCCTGCTGGACGATGGCCTGCTGCTGGGCGATGGCAACGCTGGCGGCGTGCCCACGGATCAGCGACCAGGTCAGCAGGACGATGAACACGACGGCCAGGGTGGCCAGCACCTTTTCCATGGCTGTCCAGGGGGTTGAGGATGTGGTGGTCACGGCTTGCCTCCAAGGGCGCGGATGTGCGCCCGGTTCGTTGCATTGTGGACGAGATATGCCTGGGTCTCGGCGGGGCAGAGCCGCACCCAAGCGGTCGCGCCCGGCTCGCCCACGGCGCTGACCCGGCGCTGCACCTTGAGCACGTTGCCCAGCCCCCAGTTGTAGGACGCCAGGGCCGGGTCCAGGTGGCCGCCCACCCGGGCCTCGATCCAGAGCATGTAAGCGTGCTGGGCCGGAAGGGCGGCGTTGGGATCGGACGGGTCAGCCCCGGTCGGCTTGGCCCACTGCTTCCAGGTGGCGGGCATGAACTGGGCGGGGCCCACCGCCCCCACCGGGGACTTGGCCTGGGCGTTGAACCCGGACTCGGACTGCACCTGAGCCGAACGGTCAATCCATCGGTTTCCGGCCACCCGGACGAAGATGGACTGCCAAGGGACCACCTCTCCGGGGCCCGGGCGGGCCGGGGCACCAACCAGCACCCCGGCCACGCTCAGAATGACCAGACCCATGAGCCAGTGGCTCACCGCAGCACGCTCAGTAGCAGGCCCGCCGTGTTTCCTGCGAACATCAAGGCGATGATGAAACCGGCGTTGCTCGTCTTGAACCCGTGCATATTCGCCCCGTCGGTGTCATCCGCCTTCCAGACGATGATCGACCGGCCCAGGGCCGTGTGGCTGAAGGCATGAAATTCAACCAGGGTGGCGTAGTAGGAAATGACCAGCACCGCGGATGCCAGCACCAGCCGGACCAGGGCCAGCCTCGTCTGCAAAATAGCGTCCCAGAACGGGGAATCCGCGCTGACCACGTTGCCGGCGGTGATGCAGGCCAGGGCGACGATGACCGCCACAGCGGCCCCCGCCAGGATGCCCGCGCTGCGCGTCACCGCCCGGCGCTCCTCGACGTCCAGGGTGTGTGGAGACTTGAGTAGGTTCTTCAGCATGCTTCCTCCATGGTGTTTCAGTTAAATTATGATACCGAACTGAGCGAAAGCCAGCGGTTTCTCGGGCGCGCGTTGGGAAAATGGCTGGCCGGGGCGATCGGCAGTTCTGGCACCGGCAGGCTGTGTTCCCGGGCGTAGCGCCGCGCCTCCGAGCAGATCGTGTAGTACTGCTGGCGCTTGTGGTTGAACACGGTGAGCAACTCGGCCGCCTTGATCTCGGCCATGAGCAGGCCCGCCTTGCGCACCTTGGATGCCAGGTTCTCCTTGGGCGGATGGGCGTTCCCCACGTTGTAGCGTTGCCCCTTGTGCCCAGCGCGCTGCGCGTCCCGGGCCTTCTCCATCAGGGCCAGGCGCTCGTTCAGCCCGTCCGGGATGGGGACATAAAAGCCAGGGCAGGGTGGCAGCACCGGGATCGGCTCGACGCCGCCGAAATACTCCCGATCACAGGCGATCACCAGGGCCTCGCGGCGCAGAGCCAGGAATTCAGTCTT
>CAIRAS010000478.1 GCA_903876615.1 uncultured Holophagaceae bacterium | reverse complement strand
GGCCTCGAGGTCAGGCGCGCCCAGGAGCCGCAGGCCCAGCCAGGTGGCAGAGAGGAGGCAGCCGGTGCCCCGGCGCTCGCCGGGCAGGCGTCGGACCCGGTCCAGGGGCTGGAGGCCCTCCGGGGTGATCCACAGGTCCTGGATGTCGCTGCCCGCCGCGTGCCCGCCCTTGAGCCAGACGGCCGCGGCACCGGCCGCGAGCCAGGGCCCGGCGAGGGCCTCGGGCGCGGCGGTCTGGATGGCTTCCGGCGGCAGGCCCGCGAAGGCGGCGGCCTCTCCGCGGTTCGGGCTCACCACCCAGCCGCCCATGGGCAGCAGCGCGGTGGCCATGCGGCGGAGCTCGGCCCCATCGTGCAGACCCACCCCGGCACTGGGGGCGAGGATGGGGTCCCAGATGCGGATTGGTGGAGCCAGGTGGCGGAGGGTGGCGCAGAGGCGGCGGAAGTCCTTGGGAGCCAGGGCGCAGAGGCTGAGCTTCACGCCCCAGCGGCCCGCCAGGTGTGGTGCCAGGGCCTCCACCCGCTGCACGGGATCCAGGCTGGGGGGCTCGATGCGCAGGCAGGCCAGACCGTTCTGGAGGGTCTCACCCAGGCTGACGGCCATGGGCTGGCAGCCGAGTTCTGCCAGGGTGAGGGCATCCCGAAGCAGTCCCGCGCCGCCGGAGGGGTCCATCCCGCCCAGACAGAGGGCAACCGGCGGGGCGCTGGGGTAGGGAGCATCCATGGGGCTTCAGGATGACACAGGATGTCCGGCTATTCCTTCCGGCTCCTTAGACCCTGCGCTCCGGATCCACGATCTCGGTCACCCGCAGCCCCAGGCTGTCTTCCAGCACCGTGACCTCGCCGCGGATGATGACGCGCTCCTTGCACAGCACGTCCATGGGCTCGCCAGCGCTCTTCTTGAGCTCCACCAAGGAGCCCGGCTCCAGCTCCAGCAGCTCGCGGATGGTCAGGCGGGCCTGACCCAGCTGGATCTCCATCCGCAGCGGGGTGTCGATGAAGGGCATGAGATCTTCCACCACCTGCTCAAAGCTGAGCACGCGGTCGGTCTCGAGCCGATCCCCCCGTTTGATCATGGTTCTCCCGCTGGTCCTGTCAAAGCATGGACCCTGGCGTCCCTTGGGGCAACGGCCATGCCAGAGCCGAGTCTCACTGCTGGATGGCCCAGTCCACGATCAGGACGCTCTTGATCGGGCGGCTGGGCTTTTTGTGCTTGGGGTCTTCCTTTTCGCCGGGCTTAAGGGGATGGGGCTTGAACTGGTCGTTCAGCTTCTCCTTGATCTCCTTGCTCAGGGCTTCGCGGGACTCGGCGTCCGAGGCCTCGTCCACGCTCTTGCCGGCCAGGGCGCCCAGCACGATGGACTGGATGAGACTCTTCTCTGGTGAGGGCTTGTCCCCGGACACCAGCTTCCCCAAGTCGGGATCGCAGAACAGAATGTTCAGCTCGCACCGCAGGAAGGCATTGCGCCGGGCACCGGTGAGGTTGACCGTGCGCGTCAGGACCATGACAGGTGAGGCATCCGCGCCGCCGTGTCCGCCGCCCTCCTTCTTCTCCCCGCTCTCCTCGCAGGTATCGGTGTCCACCGCCGCGTGGGGGTCCTCGGAGGGCGCCCCGGCCTGGGCCTTGGCCTCCTCCTCGGCCCGGGCCTTGGCGACCTTGGCGGCAGCCCGCTTCTTCAGCCAGTACCAGGTGCCGCCCCCTCCGCCGCCGAGCACCACGAGGGCGGCCACGGCGATGATGATCAGCTTCTTCATACTCTTCTTGGGGCTGGGGGCTTCTTCTTCAGACATGCGTTCCTCACCAGATGCCCCCTTCATCGGATGAGATCCCGTCGGGCCTGAATTCCGCCCGGTTCGCCTGGGGGAGGTTGGAACCTAGCGATAGGGGCATTTACGGAATCAAAGGAGCTTGAGAGGCTCTGAAACCCTGGGCGGGAGCCTTCTGGGGAAAACGTCGGAATAAAGGGTAAAAAAGTCACCTAGAAAAACAAGGGGGCCTGTCGAGACAGACCCCCTTGTTCCTTGCTTTCGGCATTAAGCCGAAAGGCTAGATCCTACTTCTTCTTCTTGCCCTTGCCGTTGACTTCGTCAGCCAACTTCTTGCCGGGCTTGAACTTCGCAACCTTCTTGGCAGCGATCTTGATGGGCTTGTTATCACGGGGGTTGCGGCCGGTGCGGGCGCCGCGGCTGGCAACGGAGAAGGTGCCGAAGCCGACGAGGGTGACCTTGTCACCGGAACGGAGGGCGGCGGCGATGCCACCGAGCACCTGATCCAGGGCGGCAGCGGCCTGGGCCTTGGTGATACCGGCCTTGTCGGCGACGGCGCTGACGAGTTCAGCCTTGTTCATAGGAACCTCCAAAATAGGGGATCTGTGCCCCCGGGTTGAAAGAAACGGTTTCGGCTCTGGCGGGAGACGACCGTGGTTGCTTGCTTTTTGATGATCCATACCCCGCAGAGGCGCATGAATACTACGTTTCATAAACTGCCAAAAAGCTACGCCGCAGACCCAGTGGGGTCAAGGCTTTTCTTTAGAAAAAAATCGGAGAATACCGTCATTGGTGACTTCCTGTGACCATGGAACATCAAGAAGCCCGTGAATGCTCACTCTAAGTCCCATGGATCACGCAGATCCCCGTAGAACTTCCGGTCGAGAGATCCCTGGCCCGTGGCCGCTGGTCCCCGCCTCGCCGCGGCGGTCACCGGAGCCCGTAAGATGGAACCATGTCCCACCCCTACTTCCTCACCGTGGCCTATGCGGGCGCCGGCTTTCACGGCTGGCAGATCCAGACCTCGCTGCGCAGCGGCCAGGGGGATCTCTGGAAGGCCCTCCGTGCCTTTGACCCCGAGGCACCCATGCCCCAGGGCACGGGCCGGACGGATGCGGGGGTCCACGCCCGGGCCCAGGGGGTGCTCATCCACACCGCCCGCACCTGGGAGCCCTACCGTCTTCTCGCGGCCCTGAACGCCCACCTGGCGGCGGATCTCCGGGTCATGGCCGTCCGCCCCGCGCCGGAGGGCTTCTTCCCCCGCCAGCACGCGGTCGCGAAGCGCTACGTCTATCGGCTGGGCCTGGGGCCTGCCGCTGACCCGCTGCAGGCGCCCTACCGCTGGCATGTGCACCAGGCCCAGCCCCTGGATTTGGCCGCCATGGCCACGGCGGTTCCACCGCTGCTTGGGACCCATGACTTCTCGGCCTTCCGCTGCGCGGAGTGCTCGGCCCAGACGCCGGTGCGGACCCTGCATGGCATCGGGATCTCACCCATGGAAGGCGGCGCCGAGCTGGTCTTCGAAGGCAGCAGCTTCCTCATGCACCAGGTCCGCATCATGGCGGGCACGCTGGTTGAAGTGGGCCGGGGCCGCCGCGAGCCGGACTCGCTGGCCCTGGTAATGCAGTCCCTAGATCGGCGCCGGGCGGGCCTCACCGCCCCGCCCGAGGGCCTGTGCCTGGAGAAGGTCTGGTACGAAGCCCGCTGGGGCGTTAGCGAACCCAGCCCCTGGGGGGAGGCCAGGCCCCATTCGCAGACAAGCGCTTAGTCCAGGAAGAACCCCACGCCCTGCCAGACCTTGAAGCGGGTCTTGCCGTCCTTGCTGGCAGCCGGATCGAAGACGATGCGCTTGGCGGCCTCCACGCAGGCCTCGTCGGCCTCGCGGGCCTCGGGGGTGTCCCCGGGCAGCCCCTGGAGGAGCCGGGCGGCCAGCACGTCCCCCTTCTCGCTGATGAGGACGTTGACCACCACCACTCCCTTGGGACGGCTGCTGAAGACGCGGGAGGACTTGATCCGCGGGGTGATCCGGTTCAGGTTGATGGCCCGGGCGGGCGTCAGGTCCTCGCTCAGGAGCACCAGGTCACCCTCGATGGGCACCGTGCTGGCCTTGCGCTGCAGGGCCTCGTTCTCGGTCTTGATGCGGGCCACCTCGGCCTTTGCCTCCTGGGCGGCCTGCCGGGCGGCCTGCAGCTCCTTGACGAAGGCGTCGCTGCCGTCCTGGTTCTCCCGCTGGGCGGCCCGCAGCTGGTCGGCTTCCTTGCGCGCCGCATCGCCCTCGGCCTTGGCCAGGTCCCGGGACTTCCGGGCCGCCAGGAGCTCCTGCTGGAGATCCTCCGTGGCCGCCAGGCGCTGCTTGAGGCCGTCCCGCTCCTCGGTGAGCTGGTTCACCTGAGTCTGCAGCTGCGCAGCCGTCGGTTTCTTGGCGGCCGTGAGGGGCAGGGCGAGCAGCAGCAGGGCGACGGCGAAGCGCATGGAACCTCCTGGGGCGGGAGGTTCAGCGTGAGGCTCCCCGCTGATCGCCTCCCTGGGCGGGTTTCGTAGCCTTGAGAATCCCACGCTTCAGGAGCTTGGAGAAGATGCCGAGGCACTCGTCCGGCTCGAAAGGGGCGATGGAGAGGATGTCCCGGATGGTCCACAGGCCGTTGACGCGGGTGGCCAGGAAGGCCTCATTGGGCCCCAGGTCCGTGTTGGTCAGCTCGTCCAGGCTCATGGCCAGTTCGGGCACCAGATCCAGGTCCGGCTTCTTCTCCTGGAGCAGGTCCTGCACCACCGCCATCATCTTGTTGGCGTCCAGGTGCCGGGGCTGGTCCTTGAGGATGCGGCGGAGCTCCTCCTGGGCCTCCTGCAGCTTCTGCTTTTCCACCAGGGCGCGGGCCCGCTGCAGCTGCAGGCTGGGGTTCTCGCCCAGGTTGCCGCCGGGGTTGACGATGCGCACCAGGCCCCGCTCATGGAGGTCGAAGAGCAGCTTGTTGATCTTGTATTCGGGCAGGCGCAGCTCCAGCACCAGCTGATCGATCCGCCGGTGGCCATCCAGGCGGGCCAGGACGTTGGCGTCCTCGGTGGCGAGGGGCAGGTGCTCGGCGATGGCCTCGGAGATGGGAGAGAGGATGGCGTCCCCGCCCCGGATCACTTTGCGGATGCGCTGCCAGTCGTCCAGGCGCCGCGCACCTTCGAGGACGATGCCCGTGACGTCCAGGCTCAGCAGCATGGACTTTTGGTGAGAGGCAGCGCCGTCGTGGAACTCGAAGCTGCCGACGCTCCAGAGGAAGGTGTCGTAGATGCTCTCCTCCACCTTCATCTGCACGATGCGCCGGATCTCCGTCTCGGTGACGAGCTGCCGGTTGATCAGGATCCGGCCCAGTAGCTGCTGCTCGTCCTCCTGGGTGGCCAGGGCGTCGCGGAGCTGCTCCTCGGTGATGCGGTTGTAGGCGAGCAGATACTGGCCCAGGTATTCGCGAGGATCCGAGGACCAGATGCTGGTGATGCGCCCCTCATGGAAGGCGACGCGCTTGGTGTGCAGGGACCCCTTGAGCTCGAGCACGCCGGTCTTCTTGCCCACAGCCAGCCACTGGAAGATGTCTTCCAGGCTCATGGTCGCCAGATCACCGCTTAGCGCCAATGCCAGTCCCCCGTCCATTTCGGCTGATTTGTGAGTAGTAATCTGTCATGAAACCAAAAAAAATACCAGAAGGCAAGGCCCCATTCGCCCTGAACGCCTTATCGGCAGCTTCCGGACTTTCAGGAGGGGGTCAGAGCCGCCGCAGGGTGGTCCGGATGGCGTGGTTTAGCAGGTCCGGATGGTGGCGGGCCATAGGGGACTCGGGGTCGAGCAGGGGGAACCGGTGCACCGGGATGCCCATGATCTGGTCCCGCTCCACCGTCAGCGGCTCGCCGCCCTCCCGCCGGTAGCGGGCGAGCATCTCGGGCCAGAGGGGGGTCTCATTGGCAATGATGGCTGAGATGCCGGTCCGGCCGAGGGCCGAGATGGCCGCCACATGGGTCTCCAGGTCCAGGCCGTCGGTCTCGCCGGGTTCGGTCATGAGGTTGGCCACATAGATCACCGGCGAGCGGGAGAACTCCAGGGCCTCCTGGAGGTCCGGCAGCAGCAGGTTGGGGATGGTGGACGTGTAGAGGCTGCCCGGAGCCAGGAGGATCAGGTCCGAGCGCAGGAGGGCCAGGACCGCCTCAGGCAGGGGTTCCGCATCGGCGGGCTCAAGCCAGAGCCGGGCCAGGGGGGCGTGGCAGGTGCCCACGGCCGATTCCCCCACATAGCGGCGACCCTCCAGGTCCTCGGCCATGAGGGTGACCGGCACGGCGGTTGAAGGGAACAGCCGGCCCAGGGTCACCAGGACGCCCGACAGCTTGCGGATGGCGCGCACCCAGTCCCCGGTGAGATCCGCCAGGGCCCAGAGCATCAGGTTGCCCAGGGAGTGACCCGACAGGCTGCCTTCGCTCTTGAAGCGGTAGTTCAGCAGGTCCGTCAGGGCCGAGTCTTCGAGGGTGAGGGCCGCCAGACAGTTGCGCAGGTCCCCCGGGGGGATGCCGCCGAGTTCCTCCCGCAGCCGTCCCGAGGAGCCGCCGTTGTCGGAAACGGTGACGATGCCCGTGAGCTTCCAGGGCTCGCGCACTCGACCCGCTTCCCGCTTGATGGCGCGCAGCAGGGCTGCCAGACCCGTGCCGCCACCCAGGGCCACCACGCGGAGCGGCTGCTCGGGATCAAGACCCTGGGAGCGAGCGGCCATGGCCGTGGCGCGCCGGAGCTAGTGGTTCTCGGTGAAGGCGAAGAGGGGGGACTTCCGGATGGCGTTGAAGTCGGGCTCCATGTGCCACTGGAAGACGAAGTTGGCATCCAGCTCCATGGCCTTCTTCAGGCTCTGGGCGGATTCCTCCACATTTTCGGTCTGGGCGAAGGCCACGGACCGCAGGTAGTGGAGCGAGCCCACGGCGGGGTGGCTCTTGATCGCCTTGTCGACCAGCTTGACGGCTTCGTCGGTGGCGTGGCGGTTGAGGCAGGCCTGGATCTCGGTGAGGGGATCCTCTGTGACCTTGGCGGGAGGGTTGACCTTGGCCTGGGCCAGCAGGAGGTAGACCTGGGCCCGGCGCTTGACAGCCCAATCACCCGTCTCCTGAGCCTCGCTCATCAGCGCCTCCAGGGCCTTCACGGCCTCGGGGTACTTGCCGGTGTCCACCAGCTTCACGGCCTTGGCGTAGGCGATGGCGTGCGGGGAGGGTGCGGCCTGGGCCGGCACCGGGGTGGACTTGGGAGCGGTTTCTGTCTTGGCCTTCGTTGCCATGCGGGATCCTCTAGAAGCCTTGAAGAAACTATAGAGTGACAGGTTTCTCGGGGCAAATCCCGGTCCCGGGGGCGGAATCAGGCTTTGAACAGGGCCTTTTCGCGGTTCAGCAGTCGCGTGGACACCATGGTCATGATCGCCGCGAGGCCCACGGTCATGGCGAAGGCCACCAGGTATTCCATCCAGCTGAACTGCTGGCTGAACAGCTTACGCAGGGCTAGGCAGACATTCACCACGGGGACGTAAGCCAGGAAGGCCATCTTGTCCACGCCCGGGGACATGGTGAAGATGCCCAGGAACATGACCAGGAAGATGCCCGGTGTGATGGCGCTGCCGGCCTCGATGGTGTTCCGGGCCTGGATGCCCATGAGCAGGATGAAGTTCGAAAAGAACAGGCCCAGGGGCACCATGATCAGGAAGGTGAGGCCCAGGGTCAGGGGGTTGGCGATGGCCGCCGCGGCCTGCATGGAGCCGGCGGCGCCGCCGCTGATGGAGGCGATGGAGAGGCCCATGCTCAGCAGGTTCAGCAGGGCAGCTATGACGCCGATGCTGAAGATGTAGAGCAGCTTGCCCAGGATGATCTGGTTGCGGGGCAGGCGGGTGGCCATGAGGCTCAGCAGCGTGTGGCGCTCCTTCTCCCCGGCGGTGGCGTAGATGCCGTGCTGCATGGAGCCGGCATACATCATGATCATCAGCAGATAGGGCAGCATCCGGCCCATGACCTTGCCTACTTCCAGGGTGATATCGGCCGCGTTCTTCACCTCCAGCTTCAGGGGCTCGGCCAGCTGGGCCGAGGCGCCGAGGGTCTGGAGGCGGCCCTGCACCCAGGCCTGCTCCTGGGTCCGGATGGCCTCCTTCAGACGCTTGAGGGCGATCTCGGAGGCCCGCTCGCTCTCGTCCACGAGGACGCTGACGGTGAAGGTCTCCTGCTTCTGGAGCGAGGTGGCGGCGGTGGTGGCGACCTCCAGGGCCAGCTCCAGCTTCTGGTCGCGGATGGCCTGCTTCAGGTCCCCCTCGGGGCGGGCCACCCGCTCGAACCGCTTGGGGTCCGAGGCCAGGATCCCGTCCAGGGTGTGCGATGGATCCGAGACATAGACGCGGCTGGCCTTGTTGCGGTTCTGGGCCTCGTCCCGCTTGCCCATCTTGGCCATCATGCCGAAGATGGCCGGGTAGAGCAGGAAGGGCAGGACGAAGGCGAAGAACATCGTCTTCCGGTCCTTGGAGAGCTCCAGGAACTCTTTCTTGGCGATGAGCAGGGCGCCGCGCATCAGTTACCTCCCACGGCTTCAGATTCAGCTGCGAGCTGGAAGAACACCTCGTCCAGGGTCTTGGCGTTGCGGCTCTGGAGCAGCTCCCGGGGCGGCGCGTCACCGTGCAGCTTGCCGTCGAAGATGATGCCCACCCGGTCGCAGATGTCTTCCACCATGGGCATGACATGGGTGGAGACGATCACCGTGCGGCCCTCTTCCCGCATCAGGCGCAGCAGGTCCAGCACGGTCTTGGCCGTGAGCACGTCCAGGCCCGTGGTGGGCTCGTCGAAGATGACCACCTTGGGATCGTGCAGCAGGGCCCGGGCGATGCTCACCTTCTGCTTCTGGCCCGAAGAGAAGCCCTCCATCTTCACGTCGGCAAAGTCCGCCAGCTGCAGCTTGCTCAGCAGGTGGAGGCCCCGGCGCTCAGCCACGGCGGGGTCCACATCCTGGAACTCGCCGAAGAGCCGCAGGAGCTCCCGGGGCGTGAACCGGGTGTAGACCCCCATGTCCGTGCTGAGGTAGCCCAGACAGCCCCGGACGGCCTCGGGCTTCTGGCGGGTGTCCATGCCGCAGACCTCGATGCTGCCGGCATCCGGGTCCATGAGGCCCGCGATCATCCGCAGCGTCGTGGACTTGCCCGCGCCGTTGGGGCCCAGCAGGCCGTAGATCTCGCCCGGCTGCACCGTGAAGGAGATGCCCCGCACGGCATCGATCCGCTTCAGGGATCGGGTCTTGCGGTCCTTCACGCTGAAGGACTTGTGGACCTCGTTCAGGTGGATCACCGCTACCTCCGGAAGGAACAGGCTCCCAGTGTAAGCGGCATTGCGTAGGCAACGACAAGCCGCCGGTGGGTGGGAAGTCTCGACAGGCGAACGGTCCGGAGCGGACGGTCAGTGGTGGTTCAGCGCGCCCGTGGTGCCCAGCACGACCATCACTAGACCGAGGCCCAGGCAGTAGACGGCGAAACCATTGAGGCGGGGTTTCCGGGTGAAGCGGTCGAGCAGCCCGATGGCCAGGTAGCCTGAGATGGCGGCGGCGACCACGCCCACCACGCAGAGGAGGGCTGGGGAGGCCGATCCGGCCGGGAAGGCCAGCTCGGCGGGGAGGGGCTGGTGCCTCAGCAGGGGCTTCAGCAGGCCCCGCAGCTCGACCAGGGCCGCCGCCGCGATGGTGGGCATGCCCAGGAGGAAGCTGAACCGTGCGGAGGCGGGCAGCTTCAGGCCCCGGAAGACCCCGATGGAGATGGTGGAGCCTGAGCGGGACAGGCCGAAGCCGCCCCCGAGACCCTGGATGGTGCCCACGGCCAGGGCGTCCATGGCCCGGAGGTCATGGTGGTCCCGGCCGGCCAGGTCCTGATTGCTGAGGTTCACCCGCTGGCGGCTGAGGGTGTTGGCCAGGTAGAGCAGCAGGGAGGTGCCGAGCAGGCCCAGGCCGTAGACCCAGAGGTGCTCCTTGGCCGCCTCCTTCACCCCTCGGGTGGCGAGGCCGAAGATGGCGGTGGGGATCATGGCCAGGAACAGCATGAAGGCCAGCCAGCGGCCCTCCTTGTCGCGGCCGAAGCAGCCCATGACGATCTGGACCAGCTCGTGCCGGAAGTAGACCATCAGGGCCAGCAGGGTGCCCATGTGCAGCAGCACG
>CAIRAS010000477.1 GCA_903876615.1 uncultured Holophagaceae bacterium | reverse complement strand
GGTTGCATGGTGAAGTGGCTGATTCGATCATCCAGGACATGCTGAACCAAGGTCTAAGCCCCCGACGTAGCCTTGAACTCCTGGTGGACGAGGCCCTCGCCCATGGAGGTCGCGACAACATCACCGGCGTTCTTCTTTCTCTCAACGATCCCGGTCTGCCGCTGCCATCAGAGGGGGAAACCCTTGGCCTGGTACATCCTGGATCGCAGACCCACACTCGTGGGATCTGGGGGCGGTTCCGCAGGTTTTTTGGAGGCGGTGCCTCATGAGCATCCTTCAGGGGACTGTGTCCCTCAAACGCTTCCTGGTGTTGGGCCCCGTGCCCGACGAGAAGGACCTGCAGTCTGGCCTGGAGCAGGACCAGTTCCGTTCCTTCCAGGACGGGCTGGAGGAAGAGCGCATGGGCTGGTGCGACTGGCGCAATCCCCTGATCACACCCCCGGATGAAAGCTGGATCAGCCAGGATCGTTTTGCCGTCTTTGGTCTGCGCATCGACACTCGCCGGGTGCCACCCGCGCTGTTGAAGGCCCATGTGGATCTCCGGTTGCAGGTGCTTCAGAAGGAAAAGGATCTCGCCTTCATCGGCAAGGAGGCCCGCATCTCCCTGGCGGACGAAGTGAAGGTCGAACTCCTCCGCAAAGTGCTGCCCTCACCCAAGGTGGTGGAGGTGGCCTGGGACTTGAAGGGCGGGATGCTCTGGACCACGGCCTCGTCCAGCAAGGCTCAGGGAGCCCTCACGAGTCTCTTCATCAAATCCTTCGGCTGTGAAGTTCATCCCCTGGCGCCTCTGGTGCTGTCGGGGCGACTCTGTCCAGACCTATCCGTGGAGTCCCTGATGGCCCTGGATCCGCTGGATCTTGAGCTGGAGGAGGTTTGAGATGAAGCCTCTTGAACTCATGGAACAGGGTCGCTTCCTCGGAGAGGAATTCCTGCTGTGGCTCTGGATGCACAGCATGACCGAGGGCGGCGCCAGCGGCGAGGACGGCGATGGTTCAGGTTGCTTCGTGGACGATGCCATCCAGTTGGTCTCGGAGCGCGGTGAAGTGAAAGAGATCTCCCTTCGCAAGGGCAACCCCTCGGAAAGCCGTGAGGCATTCGAGGCCCTCAGTCGCGGCATGCGTCCAGCCAAGGTGAAACTGCGCATCCTCTCCGGTGATCTGGAATGGGTGTTCACGTTGAACGCCGCCACCCTGGACATGGGCACCCTGAAGCTGCCTCCCAGCACTGGCAAGGCGCCCCATGAGCGGCTGCATGATCGCCTCTTCCTGTTGGAAGAAGGAGCCGGGCATCTCGAACGGCGCCTGAAGCGCTTCCTCCACGCCCGCTCTCGGGACTCTCAGGGTCTGCAGGAGGCTATGCGGGCCTGGGTGCGGGCAGGACGAACCGGCGAGGCTATGTCGGCGGGTGAGGTCCCTTGGGAGGCCTGAGCCTTCTGCTGCTTCCGGCGGTACTCGCCGCGCCAGCGGGCCAGGACCCTGCACCCGCGCTGGTCCATGCCCGCACGCCCGAGGGCCGAGGCATCCTCCTGCGGCTCCAGTTCAGGAAGGGGCTCAGCGTGGAAGGGAAGGGCCTTCCACGGGCTTTCCTGACCAAGGGCGCGGATTCCAGTGGCTGGGTGCCCTTTGAAAGCCTCCGTCCCGAAGGCAAGCGTTGGGCCCTGGCCGCGCTGTTCCCCGAGGACCAGTGGCGCCAGGAGGAGGT
>CAIRAS010000476.1 GCA_903876615.1 uncultured Holophagaceae bacterium | reverse complement strand
GGCCAGGAGCTCGAGGACCACTACTTCGGCAGCATCAAGGAGCGCGTGCTGGGCTTCATGCAGGAAGTTGAGCTGGAGTGCTTCAAGCTCGGCATCCCCGCCAAGACCCGCCACAACGAGGTGGCCCCCAACCAGTTCGAGATCGCACCGATCTACGAAGCGGCCAACCTCGCCAGTGACCACAACCAGCTGCTGATGGAACTCCTAAAGTCCATCGGCGAGCGCCGCGGTCTCGCCATCCTGCTCCACGAGAAGCCCTTCGCCGGTGTCAACGGCAGCGGCAAGCACGTGAACTGGAGCATCGCCACGGAAGAAGGCCAGAACCTGATGGAGCCCGGCCAGACGCCCGAGGAGAACCTGCAGTTCCTCTACTTCCTCTGCTCCACCCTGAAGGCCATCCACACCCACGGTGGCCTGCTCCGCGCGGCCATCGCCAGCGCCGGGAACGACCACCGCCTAGGCGCCAACGAGGCGCCCCCGGCCATCATGTCCGCCTTCCTCGGCGCCCAGCTGAACCACATCCTGGACGCCATCGAGAAGGGCGACGTGGCCAACGTCTCCATCCAGGGCATCATCGATCTGGGCATCGGCAACCTGCCCCGCATCGAGAAGGACGCCACGGACCGCAACCGCACCAGCCCCTTCGCCTTCACGGGCAACAAGTTCGAGTTCCGCGCCGTGGGCTCCAGCCAGCCCATCGCCCTCCCCCTGACGGTCATCAACGCTGCCGTGGCCGAGGCCCTCGAGGACCTCAACACCAAGCTGGCGGCCGAGCTGAAGGCTGGCAAGGAGCACAAGGCGGCCGTCATGACCGTGGTGCGCCAGGCCATCATCGAGACCAAGGCCATCCGCTTCGAGGGCAACGGCTACTCGGACGAGTGGAAGGTTGAGGCCGAGCGCCGGGGCCTGCCCCACGCCAAGGACACCGTGGCTGCCCTGCACATCTGGGAGGAGCCCGCTGTGAAGGCGGTCTTCTCGAAGGCTGGCATCCTTTCCGAGGGCGAGCTTGAGTCCCGGCTCCACATTCGGCACGAGCAGTACCAGAAGGCCATCGCCATCGAGACCCAGGTCCTGAAGGAGATGGCTGAGACCCAGATCCTGCCCTCCATCTCGGCCGATCTCGGCGCCCGCGCCGAGAGCCTCGCAAAGCTCGCGGTGGTTGGCATTACCGTCCCCGAGACCCTGAAGCAGGCCCTGCAGGCCCAGGCCACCCTCGCCGGCGAGGCTCAGGCCCGCCTCACTACCATGAAGGCCGCCCTGAATGCCGCCGAGGCCATCGAGGACCTCCACGCCCGCACCGAGGCCTTCGGGAACTCGGTCAACCAGTCCAAGCACGCCCTCCGCGAAGTCCTGGACCAACTGGAAGAAGCCTGCGATGCGGACCTCTGGCCCCTGCCGAAGTACTGGCAGCTGCTGGCTCCCCTCGTCTAGCGTCTTCGATACCCATGAAAACGGGCCGCAGCTGCGGCCCGTTTTCATGCAACTTCGAGGCTACTTCCCGAACCGGAAGACGGCGCTGACCTGGAGCCAGGTGGCCGTGTCGTAGCCGAAGCCATCGGCCCCGCTCTTGTCGACGAAGATCTGGTTCAGGGTGCCTTCCAGGGCGAAGGTGCGGTTGAAGATGTAGCCAGCTCCGCCGCGCACGCCAAGCTTGCCGCTCTGGGTGGAGCTGCCGCTGGTCCAGCGTCCGGCCCCGTTGATGAACTCCCAGTCGCTCTTGATCTGGTTCAGGTTCGCCCCGGCGACGCTGTACCAGCCCCGGTGGAGCCCCTCGAAGCGGTAGACCCAATCCGCTCCGGCCTGGAAGGCCTTGTAGTCGTTCTTGGAGGCGGCGAACCCGCCCCAGCCCGACCCCGGGAAGTTCTGAAAGGTCAGGTGGGCCCGGACCTCATGGCGGGGGGCGACCTGGAAATCCAGGTGGCCGCCGACGTGGGAGCCGAAGAACTGGTTGGTGCCCAGGTCCGCCTTGTCCTTCAGGTCGCCTACCGGCAGGGACAGGCCGGTATAGACGCCACCGGTGATGCTCTGGGCCGAGAGGGCTGCGCCCGTGAAAAGGCAGGCAAGGAAGAGGGTGTTGCGCATGGATACTCCTGGGTTGGGATGCCCCGGAGGGGGCTTGCCCAGCCTAGCGGAGCCCTTCCCAGCCCGCGTCAACCGAAGGGACTACGGCGCGCTACCCCCACTGGGTCGGGCCCTACTCCAGCGTCACGCCGCGGCCACTGAGGATGCGCGCCTCGATCTTGGAGGTGCTGTGTCCCGGCAGGAAGGGGATGAGGATGAGGCGCCCACCCAGGGCTTCGACAAACTCCCTGCCCACCACGGTCTCCGGGGTGTAGTCCCCGCCCTTCACCAGGACATTGGGCCGAAGGGCCTGGATCAGCTCCAGCGGCGTGTCCTCGTCAAAGCGCACCACGGCGTCCACGCTGCGCAGGCCCAGCAGCACAGCGGCCCGGGCGGCCTCGTCCTGCAGCGGGCGTCCTGGCCCCTTCAGACGCGCCACAGAGGCATCACTGTTCAGCCCCACCACCAGGAAGTCGCCCTGGGCGCGGGCGTCCGCCAGATACTGCACGTGGCCGGGATGGATCAGGTCGAAGCACCCGTTGGTGAAGCAGAGGGTCCGAGGGCGGGGGACCTCGGCGAGGAAGGCCTCAGGGGTTTGGAAGAAAAGGGTCGGTGACGGCATCGTAGGTTCGGAAGTAAGATCATCGGTTCGGGGACAATTCCCAGGAGAAGTCTGCCATGCCCCTCTATGAATACCGTTGCGAAGCTTGCGGCCAGCCCGAAGAACGGCTGGAGAGCCTGTCCGCGCCCCTCATCCACGCCTGCGGGGCCTGCGGAGCGGAGGAAGGCATGAAGCGCCAACTGTCCGTGGCGGCGTTCTCGCTGTCCGGCGCAGGCTGGTACAAGGGCGCGGCCTCGGAGCCGGCGGCCTCGGCCTCGCCTTCACCCGCGGCCGCGGAGGCCCCCAAGAGCGGCCACGGCTGCGCTGCGGGTGGCTGCGGCTGCCCCCTGGCTGGGTGACGTCCGGCCCTTCGGTAGTTGTTGCGTTGACTTCTGGGCTTTTTCCGATAGCCTAGATGGTTCCGGCCCCGTGGGCCGGCGCAGGATTTCATCCGTCCGACGTTCCCTCCGCGGAACCTCTCGGGCCCAGGCCCGGATCTTCCGGTGCCTTCCATGGAGGATGGTGTGCCTACCATCAATCAGCTGATCCGCATTGGGCGGAAAACCTTCCAGAACAAGACGAAGAGCCCCGCGCTCGACGCCTGCCCGCAGAAGCGTGGCGTGTGCACCCGCGTGTTCACCACCACGCCGAAGAAGCCGAACTCGGCCCTCCGCAAGGTGGCCCG
>CAIRAS010000475.1 GCA_903876615.1 uncultured Holophagaceae bacterium | reverse complement strand
GCAGAGGAAGCAGGAAACCCAGCAGGGCCGAGGCCACCAGTAGCACCGAGGCGAAGGGCGCCAGGTAGGGCGGGGGCTTGGGCGGCGCCTTGAGGTAGCCGATGTCGCCCTCGTCCTGGTCGTAGGCGCTGTTGATGGCCAGGGTCCCGCCATTCAGGAGGGCCACATAGACCACCCAGCCCAGCAGGGCGGGGCCGGGTCGGAGGCCCCAGCCCGCCGCCATCAAGGTGCCCAGGAGGAAGTGGGCCGTCATGATGGGCCACTCCAGGGGCCGCAGGTGCAGCAGGTAGGGCATGAGCCAGGGGCCGACGAGCCCCTCGAAGAACTGGCGCACCGGGAAGCGGGGGGCGGTCATGCAATCCCTTCATGGCGGAGGGTCTGAACTTCGCCCATGGGCCGGCGGGGCTCCACCAGCGCCTCCATGGCCGCGAAGAGGTGGGGGACGTTGAAGTCCGTGTCCACGCACATGGCGTGGGGCAGGCTCAGGGGGATCACGTAGACGGGGATGTCGGTGAGCTTGGTCAGGCCCTTGAGCAGGCGATCCGGGCAGCTCACGGCCACGACCAGGTCCGGCCGGTATTCCCGGGCCTCCCGGTAGGCCTTGTGGCTGCGGTTGGTGATGCGGCCCTCCCAGCGGTTCAGCAGGGCGGCGTTCATGTAGTCGCCCACGGGGCAGAGGCCGCAGTCGTAGCAGGCGCTCAGGTCGTCGAGCACCTCCGCTTTGCAGCGGGATAGCTGGATGCAGTGGGGCAGCAGGATCAGCGCCCGCCGGGCCCGCCGCGTGGCGAAGGCCTCCCGGACGCGCCGGTTATTGGAGCCGCAGAAGGAGAGGATCCAGGCGTCCTCCCGGCCCAGCAAGCGGGCCAGGGGTCGGAGGGCGTTGGCCCAGAGCGCGTCCTGCTGCATGACCGCGTGGTGCTTGCGCAGGAAGGCTTCGCCCCCGAGAAAGCTCGACCAGGCCGAGGCCAGCGCCCCGGTGCCCGCCAGCAGCCACCAGCCGCGCCCCGCGCCGTGCAGGGCGGCGGCCGCGAAGGCCAGCACCGCCAGGCCCAGGGGCAGCCCCCGGCGCACGCCCTGGAACAGTGCACCGTCTTCGTCCGGCAGGGGGCCAGGCGCGGGCAGGGTGCGGGGTTCCTTCACTTGCTGGCTCCGGCGAGGCCGATCATCTTCTTCAGGTCATCGTCCTTCCAGCGCAGGCCACCGCCGAAGAACACGGACCGGAGGTCCTTGTTGCCGAAGTCCTGGACCCCGGCCTGGACGTAGGCGCCCTTCCAGAACTGGTAGCTGCTGGTGAAGCGGTAGCGGGGGTTGGGCTTGTCGTCCCGCTTGACGAAGTCATAGGCCAGCACACCGAGGCGCAGGCGGTCGCCCTCCAGGGTCCGGAGCTCGAAGCCGCCGCCGCCCTTGCCCTCGACGATGCCCGCGGAGAACACCATGGGGCCGATGCGCTTGGCGAACTGAGCGGAGACCGTGAAGGCCTGGTCCGCGGTGACGGTCTGGGTCTTTTCCTCCACCAGGACCGGGAGGCCCGTGACGGGATCCAGCTTGGTGACGGTCCGGGTGGATTGGTTGATCTTGCCGTCTGGGGTGGAAGCGAAGCCCAGGGCGTACCAGTAGTCAGGCCGCGGGGCGATCTCGATATCCAGGCCCACGCGGCTGTCCTTGCGCTTGTCCCACTGGGCGCCGCCCATGTCGAGGCGGAAGTCCATCTTGTTGAAGCCGCCGAGCATGCTGTTCACATTGTCCACGGCTTCGTTGATCTTCTTGATGGTGGTCTCGTCGTTGAGCAGCTTGCCGATGGTGCCCTCACCATTGTTCATGCGGGCGGTGAGGACCTTCAGGTTCTCGGCGGTGCCCTGGAAGCTCTGGGCCAGCTTGCGCACATCGCCCATCGCACCCTTCAGCTCGGGCCGGTTCTCCTCGAGGATCGCGTTCAGGTTCCTGCCAACGGCCTCGAACTGCTGGGCCAGCTTGGGCAGCTTGTCGCGCAGGTCGGCGCTGATGGCCTCTACGTTGGCCATGGTGTGGTTGATGGCGCCGTGGTTCTCCTGCGCCATGCCGCGGAACTCCGCGGTCAACACGCGGATGTTGTCCACGATCTCATCGAGCTTCTGCCGACCCTGCTCGCCACCGATGGACTCGTTCAGGGCCTGGGTGATGCCCTTCACGTTCTTGCCGATGTCCGCCATCGTCTCCATGAGGTTGTCGAGGCTGACGCCGGCCTTGCTGGGCAGGGGCTGGTTGGGGGGAAAGGAACCCTTGGTGACGTGGCCGGGATCCAGGTCGATGAACTTCTCACCAAGGATGCCGATGGACCCCAGGGACACCACCGCGTCTCCATAGAGGGGAATGGCGTTCGACAGGTGCAGCAGGACCTTCGCTTTGGACCCGTCCAGGACGATGCTGCGGACTTCGCCCACCTTCACGCCGGCCACGCGCACGGCGCTCTGCTGGTTCAGGCCGGCCACCTGGTCGAAGTAGGTGTAGACCGCGGCCTGGTCAGACTTGCCGACAAACTCCAGCTTCTCGGTGCGGAAGATCAGGAAGCCGATGACGGCGATGCCTGCAGTGAAGAACATGCCAACGCGGGTCTCGAGCTTCATGCGTGGGCCTCCTTCCGCTTGGGGGGTGGGGGGTCCTGCAGGAAGGGACCGTCGGCGTCGCCGCGGAGAAACTGCTGCACGACGGGGTGAGGATTGTCCCGGAACTCGGCGGGGGGCTGGCAGGCGATGCACTCGCCGCGGAACAGGAGCGCGATGCGGTCCGCGATGATGAAGGCCGATTTCAGGTCGTGGGTGATGGTGATGGTGGTGACGCCCAGCTCGTGCTTGAGGTCCAGGATGACCCGGCCGATCACATCGGTCATGACGGGATCAAGACCTGTCGTGGGCTCGTCGAAGAGGAGGATCTTGGGCTTCAGGGCGATGGCCCGGGCGAAGCCCACGCGGCGCTTCATGCCGCCGGAGAGCTCCGCGGGCTTGAGCTTGTCGGTGCCCTTCATGCCCACCAGGGAGAGGCACTCCTCCACCCGGGCCTGGATCTGCCCCTCGGTCATCTTCTGGTGCCGGCGCAGGCCGAAGGCGACGTTCTCGAAGACGGTCATGGAGTCGAACAGCGCGGCCATCTGGAAGCACATGCCGATGCTCTGCCGAACCTGGAACAGCTCGTCGCGGCTGAGCTGCCCGATGATCTTGCCCTCGACGGCCACATGGCCCGAGTCGGGGGTGAGCAGGCCCATGATGTTGCGCAGCAGCACGGTCTTGCCCGTGCCGGAGCCGCCCAGGACCACGAGGCTCTCGCCCTCTTCCACGGAGAGGTTGACGTCGGAGAGGACGACCTTCGGCCCGAAGGCCTTGGAAAGGTTGACGACGTCGATCAGGGCCATGTCGTCACACCAGCAGCAGTTTAGTCAGGAAGAAGTCCGCGATGAGGATCCAGAGGCTGCTGGTCACCACGCTGCTGGTGGGGGCGTTGCCCACGCCCTCGGCGCCGCCCTGCGTGCGGTAGCCTTTCCAGCAGCCCACCAGGGCGATGATCATCCCGAACACG
>CAIRAS010000474.1 GCA_903876615.1 uncultured Holophagaceae bacterium | reverse complement strand
GCGTAATATTAGTCGTGGTGGTCAGCGTGGACAGTACCCGGCCGCCTGTGGTGAGCCGCGGCGTGCAGGAGGAGCCTTCCACCGACATGTGCATGTCCATTATTTTCAAGCATGCGTTGAAAAAGTCAACCCGATTCCCGCGCTGAGCATCCCCGCCCGGAGTTCCCCATGACCGCCTCCCGCCGCCAGTTCCTTCAGTGGTCCACCGCTGCCGCCCTGGCCAGCACAGGACTGGACCTGGCCGCCACCCCCACCAAGGCCACCGGCAAGGCCGGGAAGCTGAAGCTCCTGATCCTCGGCGGCACGGGCTTCCTGGGCCCCGCCACCCTCGAGGCCGCCCAGGCCCGCGGCCATCAGGTGACCCTGTTCAACCGCGGGAAGACCCGGCCCGAGCTGTTTCCCGGCGTGGAGAAGCTGCACGGCGACCGCGACCCGAAGAAGGGGGACGGCCTCAAGGCCCTGGAGCAGGGCACCTGGGATGCCGTCATCGACAACAGCGCCTACTACCCGCGCATGGTCGCAGCCTCGGCGGGGCTGCTGGCGCCGCGCGTCCGCCAATACCTGATCCTCTCCAGCATCAGCGCCTACAAGGAGCCCAACCCCGAGGCCGGTACCGAGGACGCGCCCTTGGCCACCATGCCTGATCCCACCCTGGAGGACATGGGCAAGAGCTACGAATACTACGGCGCCCTCAAGGCCCTCTGCGAGCAGGCGGCCCAGAAGGCCATGCCCGGCCGCACCGCGGTGATTCGCCCAGGCTACATCGTGGGCCCCGATGACCCCTCGGGCCGCTTCACCTACTGGCCCGCGCGCTTCGACCGGGGCGGCGACGTCGCGGTGCCCGGCGCCCCCGACGACCCCCTGCAGATCATCGACGTGCGCGACCTCGCCACCTGGCTGGTCCTGCTGGTGGAGCAGCGCACCCTGGGCGTCTTCAACGCCTGCGGACCCGCCCAGCGCCTGGCCTGGGGCACCGTGGTGGCGGCCTGCCAGAAGGCGGGCAACCCCGCCAGCAAGCCCCTCTGGATCCCCGCGGACTTCATTGCCGCTCAGAAGGACCTGGAGTTCCCCATCTGGGCCCCCTATGCGGGTGAGACCAAGGGCTTCCACACCTGGCGCAACGACCGCGCCGTGAAGGCCGGCCTGCGCTTCCGCCCCGCCGACCAGACGGTGCAGGACACCCTCGCCTGGTACAAGGGCCAGGAGAAGCTCGAGAAGGGCCGCAACAAGCTCGCGGGTCCCACGGCCGAGCAGGAGGCCAAGCTCCTCGCCGCCTGGCGGGAAGCGGCCGCTGGCCGGAAGGGCTAGCGTCCTCCGGTCGCTGGGTCCACCCTTAGGGCAATGAACCCACCCATAAGCCGCACGGCCCTGGTGCTCTCTGGAGGTGGCGCCCGGGGCGCCTACCAGGTGGGCGTCCTGAAGGCGCTGGCGGAGCTGCTGCCCGAGCAAAAGACGCTCCCCTTTCCGATCCTCTGCGGGTCTTCCGCCGGGGCCATCAACGCCGCGGTCCTGGCCTGCCACGCCTCCCGGTTCAAGGTGGGGGTCCGGCGCCTGGAACAGGTCTGGGGGAACTTCAGCAGCGACCAGATCTACCGCGCCGATGCCTGGGGCATGACCCTGAACAGCCTACGCTGGTTCGCCTCGCTGTTCCGCCCGCGCCACCTCCAGCCCTCCCGCCGATCCCTGCTCGACAACGCGCCCCTGCGGCGGCTGCTCAAGCGGATCATCCGCTTCGACCAGATCGAGTCCGCCCTGCAGCGGGGCCACCTCTTCGCCCTGTCCGTAACCTGCTCGGGCTATGGCTCCGGCGAGTCCGTGAGCTTCTTCGAGGGGCACCCGGAGATCGCCTCCTGGCAGCGGTTCCGGCGCGCCGGGGCCCGCACCCGCATCGGCATCGACCACCTGCTGGCCTCCAGCGCCATCCCCCTGCTCTTCCCGGCGGTGAAGATCCACCGGGAGTACTTCGGGGACGGCTCCGTGCGCTTCCTCGCCCCGGTGAGCCCGGCCCTACACCTGGGGGCGGACCGCGTGATGATCATCGGCGTCGCCGGCACCGAGCGGGAGGAGCGCAAGGCCATGGAAGGCCATCGCTACCCCACCCTCGCGGAGATCGCCGGGCAGGTCCTGGACAGCGTCTTCGTGGACAGCCTCAACAGCGACCTGGAGCAGCTCCAGCGCGTGAACCAGACCCTGGAGCGGATCCCCGAAGCGGAGCTGCCCGGCCTGGACCTGCGACCTATCGAGACCCTGGTCATCGCCCCGAGCCGGAACCTGGCCTCCCTCTCAGGCAAGCACGCCCAGTCCCTGCCGCCGGTGGTGCGGTTCTTCTTCCGGCGGGCGGGCATCACCCACCGGACCGGGTCTGCGGTATTGAGCTACCTGCTCTTCGAGCCCAGCTACACCCGGGAGCTCATCGCCCTCGGCCACGCCGACGCCCTGCGGCAGAAGGACGAGATCCTGCGGTTCTTCCGCGCCGAGGCCTAGTTCTGGATGTAGTGCACCAGCTGCTCGATGGTGAACTTCTGGTCGGAGATGGTCTCCTTGACCAGGTCGCCGATGGAGAGGATGCCAAGCACCTTGTCCTGGCCATCGATGACCGGCAGGTGGCGCACGTGCCGCTCGGTCATGAGGGCCATGCACTCCTGGACGGTCTGGGAGAGGGTCACGCAGCTGAGCTTCTCGCTCATGATCTCGCGCACCAGCGTGTCCTTGGAGGCCTTGCCCTTGAGGATGATCTTGCGGGCGTAGTCGCGCTCGGAGAAGAGGCCCACGAGGCGTCCCTGGTCCAGCACCAGCAGGGCGCCGATGTCGAACTGGGCCAGCAGGGTCAGGGCCGCGAAGACGGTATCGTCGGGTGCCACGGTCACCGTGGCCGGCTTCTCTTCGATCAGCTGCTTCAGGGGTCGCATGGCTGCCTCCGCTGCGTCTCTTCGGGTGAGATCGCATTGATTCCGTGGCATGACTATACGGCCAAGGCCGGAAAATCAAAGCAGTGAAAGCTGGAGTCCGTTCAGCTCCCCGGAAGGGCGGCCCGAGACCTGGGCCGGGGCCGGTCTGACACAGTGTCAAGGCTGGGGCCGACAGCCCCGTTTCAGATCGCTGATTTACCAGGGCGGCGTTAACCTGATGCGCCGAATTCGTGCCGGAGATCGCCATGACCGTCAACCTGAAGGGCCGCAGCTTTCTCACCCTCATGGACTTCACCCCGGCCGAAGTCCGCCACCTGCTGGACCTGGCCCGGGAGCTGAAGGCCAAGAAGCAGCAAGGACTCTACGCCCCGCTGCTCCAGGGCAAGAACATCGTGCTGCTCTTCGAGAAGGCCAGCACCCGCACCCGCTGCGCCTTTGAGGTGGCGGCCCTGGACGAGGGCGCCCACGTCACCTACCTGGATCCCGCAGGCTCCCAGGTGGGGAAGAAGGAGTCCATCGAGGACAGCGCCAAGGTGCTGGGGCGCTTCTACGACGGCATCGAGTACCGGGGCTACAGCCAGACCGTGGTGGAGTCCCTGGCCCGGCACAGCGGCGTACCCGTCTGGAACGGCCTCACGGACACGGACCATCCGACCCAGATCCTGGCGGACTTCCTCACCCTGGAGGAGCACATCGACAAGCCGCTCGCTGGCATGAAGCTGGTCTTCTGCGGGGACATCCGCAACAACATGAGCTACGCCCTGATGTACGGCGCCGCCAAGACCGGGATGCACCTGGTGGTCCTGGGGCCCCAGGCGCTGGCGCCGGATCCCGCGGTGCTGGCCGCGGCCCGCGAGGCCGGGAAGGAGACCGGCGCCGTCATCGAGGTCTCCGATGACCTGGACACCGCCCTGCGGGGCGCCGACGCCATCTACACGGACGTCTGGGCCAGCATGGGCGAGGAGGCCCTGATCCCCGAGCGGGTGCAGCTGCTCAGCCCCTTCAAGGTCACCCTGGAGATGCTCCAGAAGACCGGCAACCCGGAGGTGAAGTTCCTCCACTGCCTGCCCGCCTTCCACGACTTCGAGACCAAGCTGGCCAAGGAGCAGATGGCCCTGGGCCACGACATCCGGGAGGTCACGGACGAGGTCTTCCGCAGCGCCCACAGCATCGTCTTCGACGAGGCCGAGAACCGGCTGCACACCATCAAGGCGGTGATGGTGGCGACCCTCGTCTAGGATTTGTCCCGCCAAGAGAATTGGCCCCGGCTGGGGCCAATTCTCTGTGTGAACTGCTATGGTAGGGACCACCCACCCTGAGGAGTTCCCTATGCGCCTGCTTCGCTTGCTCGTTCTCCCTGCACTCGTCACCCTCTCGCTGGCGGCTGAGGAGTCCGCGCTGTCGGGCACCTGGGTCCAGGCCCGGGCCGATGACGTGGTGGCGGCGGTGAACTCCACCGTGGCCGATATGAACTTCATCAAGCGGCCCATCGCCCGCGCCAAGCTGGTGCGCCTCAACCCGGTCTACAAGAAGGTGATCATCGCCATCTCGGACAAGGAGACGATGGTGAAGTTCGACGACCGGGACGTGATCCCCATGCCCCCCGGCGGCCGGCCCGGCCCCTGGACCCGCGAGGACGGTGACAAGTTCATGGTGGCCGCCCAGGTGTCGAAGGATCAGATGATCCAGACCTTCAAGAACGATGAGGGCGAGCGCACCAACATCTTCAAGCTGAGCGCCGATGGCAAGACCTTGTCGATGAGCGCCACGGTCAAGAGCCCCCAGCTGCCCAAGCCGCTGACCTACTCCATCAGCTTCAGCCGCTGAGTCATCTCGTCAGCGTAATGGCATCCAGCTCGCGGCCCTGGACGTCGAGCTGGCGTAGCCTCAGTTTCTTCACCTCCACATCCAGCACTGTGAAGGAGTGCTGGTCGGCGACGAAGGCGCGGGTCCAGGGCTGCCAGCTGGTTCGTACATCCGTCTGCCAGCGGTCGTAGAGGTCGGCGCCACCAGCCCCGGTGACGATGTGGATGATGCCCTTGGGCTGGGTAGTGGTCCTGCCGTCAAAAGCGTCGTCCACCGTGAAGGTCCCTTCCACCGCCTTGCCCCGGGGCCCGATCTTCGTGGGGACGAAGGTTAGCGGGGCCGTGCGCTGGTAGTTGTGGACGTGCCCTGCGAAGACCAGGGCCACGCCGTGCTTCTCGAACAGCGGGCTGAGGGGGCGCATCCACTGGTCGTCGAAGTGCAGCCTCGAGCTCTGGAACAGGGGGTGGTGGACGGCCACGATGCGCCAGGCCGCGCCCTTGGCGGCCTTCAGGTCCGCCTCCAGCCAGGCCTTCAACGCCGGGCTGTGCCAGTCCACGTAGGGATTCGAATCCAGCACCGTCCAATGCACCGGGCCCCAGGTGAAGCTGTAGCTGGCCATGCGCGGAAAGGCCGGGCCCGCCGCGGCGACGATGGCGTCGTGGATGCCCGCCTTCACCGGCGCGGCACCGGGCTCGCCGGGCTTGAGCGCCGGTCCGTTCAGGGGCAGGGACCAATAGGCGTAGTAGGCGGACGCATCCTCGAAGCCCGGGAAGGGCGCGTCGTGGTTGCCGGGCATGCCCAGGAAGGGGATCTTCGCCATCAGCGCGCTCGCACCGTTATAGATCGAGAAGAAGTTCGGCCGATACTCCGAGGCCCGGCCCCGGCCATAGACCAGATCCCCCGTCATGAAGACCGCATCCGGCTGCTCCGAGGCGAAGGCCTTGGCGACGGCAATCTGGTTGGCGGAGCCGTCCCCCGCGTCACCGAACACGACCATGCGGTGCGCGCCGGCCTTGCGGGTCTGGGCCTCGGCCTCGAAGACCACGGCCCCGTCCCGCTTCACGCGGTAGGGCACACGGGCTCCCGGAGGCAGGTCCCGCAGGGTGGCGCGGCAGATGCGGTGGGGTGGCAGGGGCAGCGCGGCCAGGCGGCGCTGCGTGACCGGCGCCTGCGGCACCCAGCGCTTGCCGAGGCGCACCTCCACGGTCCAGACCTCATCGCGGTCCGCGGTGTGCCACAGCAGGTCCAGGCGCTCCCGGGCCGCGGGCACCGGAGCATCCCCGAGCTGCAGGTAGGGCTTCACCAGGAAGGCCTCCTGGGCGCTGAGCCCCAGGGCGAGACAGGCGATGAGGAGGGCGGTTCCGAGGCGCATTCCGTCAGTATCCCAGGCTGCGATGCCTACACATGGACCTGAATTTAACGCAGGCCCACCACCAGAGCCACGCCGAGGGTCAGGAGACCCACGGCCGCCCACTTGCGGCCGTCGAGCAGCTCGCCGAAGACGAAGCGGCCCAGGACAACGGCGCTGGTCATGCCGATGCCGCGCTTGACCACCTCGATGAAGCCGATGGGGGCCCAGCGGAAGGCCTCGATCTGCACCGCCAGAGCGGCCGCGCCGAGGGCCACCGCCGTCCCGGCCAGCAGGGGCTGGGCGACCAGCGGGCGCGCCGCGACGACGAAGGCCTGGACCTGCCCGCGGAAGACCGCCCGCAGCAGCAGCAGGAGCGCCACTGCGGCGGTGACCGCCGGGGCGTACCAGGAGCCCGCGCCCCGGGACACCGCCAGCTGATCCAGCACGCTGGTGCAGCTCCAGAGCACCGCCACCAGGGCCATGCGGCGCACCCCGGGCTCACGCACCGAGGACGCCAGCCCGCGCCAGGCCCCGCCACCCATGCCCAATACAACTGCGCCGAGCACGACCAGGGAGGCCCCGGCATACTGGGCGGCCCCCGGCGCCTGGCCCCGGAAGACCCAGGCCAGGGTGGTGGACAGCACCGGCGTGAAGCTCAGCAGCGGAATGGTGAGGCTCATGGGCGACAGGCGCAGGGCATCCAGAAAGAGCACCAGCGCCAGGGCGTTCAGCAGGGCGGACCCCAGCAGCGGCGAGAGCGCGGCCAGGGGAAGGCCGAGGGGCTCCCGCGAGGCGGCCCAGAGCGCCAGCAGGGGCGCCTGGGCCAAGGGCAGCAGCAGGCCCAGGTGGACCGGCGACACGTCCCGCGCCAGCCGCTTGCGGAGGGCGTCGAAGAGCGCCCAGCTCAAGGCCGCGGCAAGGGTGAAGGCCAGGCCGATCCCGGTTATGGGCATGGAGACATCAGCCTAGTGCGCGCCCACGCTGCTCAGCAGCTTGGACCCCTGGGCGTAGCAGGTCTTGTGGATGATGTGATGTTCGAACTCGTGCCGGAACTTCTGCAGGGCCGAGTCCATGGGGCCGCAGGCGGCGTCACCCAGGGGGCAGAGCGTGCGCATGCCGATGCGCGGCGTGAGGCTGGCCAGCAGGTCCAGGTCCTCCATGCGGCCCTGGCCGTGCTCGATGCGGTGCAGGATCAGCTGCATCCAGTTGCAGCCTTCGCGGCAGGGGGTGCACTGGCCGCAGCTCTCGTGGGCGTAGAAGCGGATCAGGCGCAGCGTGGCCTGGACGATGCAGACG
>CAIRAS010000473.1 GCA_903876615.1 uncultured Holophagaceae bacterium | reverse complement strand
CGCGGGCACAGACACCAGCCGCTGCACCCGGTCACGCATCTCCTCGGCGGCCTTGTTGGTGAAGGTCATGGCCAGGATCGAGCCCGGGTGCACGCCCTCTTCCTCGATGAGCCAGGCGATGCGCCGCGTGATCACGGTGGTCTTGCCGGAGCCGGCGCCCGCCAGGATCAACAGCGGGCCCCGGGCATGGCGGACCGCCTCCCGCTGGGGCTCATTCAGGTTGCGGAGGAGAGGGTGTTCGAGGGGTTCCGAGGGGTGGCCGGGCATGGGTCCATGCTAACCCGCCTGGGCCGCCCGTCCCTTCCCGGCCCGTCGGAGGAGTTCCCGGGCCAGCTTGAGGGCCTCCTCCTGGGAGAGCTGGCGACGAAAGCCCGGCATGGCGCCCCGGCCCTGGAGGATGATGCCCGCCAGATCCGCCGCCTCCTGGCCCGCCAGTCGCCGGCTGTCCAGCAGGTTCGAGCCACCGAGGAGGCCGCCGGGGCCCCGGCCCGAGCCATCGCTGCCGTGACAGCTGGCGCAGCGCTGCTGGAAAAACGCCTTCAGGTCCCGGACCTCGGCGGACAGGGAGGCGGACAGGAGCGCCAGCAGCAGCGCCAGGGGACGCGGGGCCATGGGTCGAACCTACCACGCCGGGCCCGCTCCCGTTAGGCTGGAGCCGCGCGCCCGTGGCGGAATGGCAGACGCACCGGACTTAAAATCCGTTGCCGCAAGGCGTGGGGGTTCGAGTCCCCCCGGGCGCACCAACCTCTGCCCCTTGATTTACTTGCCAAGAAAAACTCTCGCAGAGAAAAGACGAGATGGCAGAGAGGCGCAGAGAAAACCCTCGGCCTCCTTCTCCGCAACCTCCGCTTCCTCGTCCCTTCTCCGCGAGAGTTGTTATCCGTTCACGTCTTGAAGCGCCCCACCAGCGCGGCGAGGCCTTCGGCGGTGCGGGACAGCTGCTCGGTGACGGCCACGTTGCTGTCCACGGTGCTGGAGAGCTGGATGCTGGCGCTGGCGTTCTGCTCCGCCTGCTGGGCGCCCAGCTCCACCTGGCGGGCCACCTCCTCGCTCACCTTGGCCTGCTCACCGGAGGCGGTCTCGATCTGGGTGGACATGGAGGCCACCTCGGACACGTGGTCGCGGATGGTCTCCAGGGCTCCCACCACCTCCAGCACCGTCGCCTTGCCCTGGGCCACGGCCTGGTTGCTGCCCTGGATCAGCGCGGCGATCTCCCGGGCGGAGCTGTCACTGCGCTCCGCCAGCTTGCGGACCTCCTCGGCGACCACCGCGAAGCCCTTGCCCAGCCGCCCGGCCGTGGCCGCCTCGATGGCCGCGTTCAGGGACAGCAGGTTGGTCTGGCGCGCGATCTCCTGGATCACCTGCACGGCCTCCACCATCTGCCCCGTGGCCTCCTCCACCCGGGCCATGGCGCGGATAGCCGCCTGCCCTGCGGAATCGGCGGTCTGGGCGGTCTTGGCCGCCTCCAGGGACCTGCTGTGGCTGGCCCGGACGTGGTCCGCCACCTCGCGCACCGAGGCGGAGAGCTCCGTGATGGCCGAGGCCATCTGCTCGGTGGAGTGGCGCTGGCCGTCGGCGTTGCGGGCCAGGTCGTGGCTGGTGCTGGCGATCTCGTGGGTGGCCACCGCGATCTCGCTGCTGTTCTGGCTCACCCGCTGCGCGTCGAAGCGGATGCGGTTGATGGTGTTGCGCAGGCTGGCCTGCATCTGCCAGACGTTGGCCATCAGGCTGCCCCGATCCCCGGTGCGCAGGGGAATATCGGCCCGGAGGTTGCCCTTGGCCAAGGTGCGGGTGGCCTCCAGGGCGGCCATGGGATCGCCGCCAAGCTGGTGGTCCAGGATCTGGATCAGCTTGCCGAAGATCAGGAGGCCCGCGGCCACCGTGAGGAGCATGCCGCCACCCAGCACCCAGAGGGTCAGGCGGGAGCGGTCCGCGACAGTGCTCAGTCGTTCCTGCACGTCGGTGACCTCATGGTCCCGCAGCTTCAGCACCTCTGCCGTGAGGGTTTCGGCGGCGCGGTCGAAGGCTTCCATGGCCCGGAGGCTCTCGGACGCCCCCTGGTTCTGGTAGGCGCCAACCATCTTGCGGCCCGTCTCATGCAGGGCATCGAAGTCCTGTCTGAGCTTCTCCAGGGACTTGAGGTTGTCCTGGTCCTTCACCGAGAGGGTACGGAACTGAGCCTCGGCCTTGTGGAAGGCCGAGGCGGCCCCAGCGGCCTCTTTCATCGACTCACTGCGGTGGGTCAGCGAGGCATCCGTGAGCGCCTGCTGGATCATCACGGTCTGGTAGGCCATCTCCTCCGCCAGGAGGGTCGTGGGCAGGTACTCGTCCCGGATGCCGGCGGCATCGCTGCGGGTGAGGGCGGCGCCCACGAAGCTGACCGCGGAGACCAGGAGGAAGAGCCCCAGCACCACGCCCGCCGCGGCCCAGAGGCGCTTGGTGAAGCCCAGGCTGGGCGCCGGAACCCAGATCTTCCGTTCCGGCTCCGCCATGGGCTGCCCGGCCCGGGCCCGGGTGTACATGAGCTCCGCTTCGGCGATCTGCGTGGGCGAGGGCTTGCTGCGGATGGAGACGTAGCCGATGATGCTGCCCTTCTCCTCGATGGGCGTGACGCTGGCGTCGACCCAGTAGAAGTCGCCGTTCTTGCAGCGGTTCTTGACCATGCCCTGCCAGGGCTGCCCCGTCTTGACCGTGCGCCACAGGTCCTCGAAGGCCGCCGGGGGCATGTCCGGATGCCGGACCAGGTTGTGGGGCTGGCCGATCAGCTCGTCGGGGGTGAAGCCGCTGATCCGGATGAACTCCTCGTTCACGTAGGTGATCACGCCCCGCAGGTCCGTCGTCGAGACGATGAAGGCCCCTTCCTGGAGGTGACGCTCGACCCGGGTGACCGGCTGATTGACGCGCATGGGCAGCTCCAGGGCACCGCAGCCCGGGGCCCGCCCCAGGCGGGACCACAGGTCACGTTGCTGTCTCCTGATTCGGAAGTCCGGCTGCCTACCTTGATTTTCGGGTCTAAGTCAGCAGCTTCTGCAGCGGGATGAGGATCCCGTTGAACCGCTTCCACCCGGCCAGATCCCCGTGCACCAGGCGCCGGACCTTCACCCAGTCCCCTTCGGCCGTGGCCTTGGGCACACCCTTGAGCATGAAGTCGTAGGCCAGGATCCGGGCCGCCACCGCCGGCTCCATGGCGAGGTCGGGCTGCTCCACCAGGTCGAGCCCCACCAGCTTGCCGAAGCGGGCATAGGCCGCGCGGCCCACCAGGGGGAGGAAGCCCCGGCCGCAGTACTTGCTGCCGTCCCCGGGCTCGACATTGCCCAGTGTCCGGTCGAACTCGTACATCCGGCGGAAGTAGGAGGCACTGCCCACCTCCTTCTCTGGGGCGAAGAGGTAGCTCTCGGTGCCGATGCTGGCGATGGCCGCGGCCTCCACGCCGGGGTCCAGGATCTGGAGCGCCGCGAGGGCCTCTACGATCAGCGGCCAGTGCGCCTCCACGTTCGCCTGGGGCGCGTGGAGGATGGTCGCGATGGCGTCCACCTGGAAGTGCATGGCTGGCTCCCTGAAGGAAGGCACGGGAGGCCAATCTACCACGGCCAGGTATTCTTTCCCCATGGACTTCCAGACGCTTGAACGGAATGGCTCCCGGGCGGTCATCGCCCGGCAGGGGGCGGAGTTGACGGCCCTCCGCCTGGGCGGGAGGGACCTGCTCTGGGAGGCCGGCCCGCTCTGGCCGCGCCATGCGCCCCTGCTGTTCCCGGTGGTGGGCGCTCTGGCCGGGGACACGCTGCGCCACCGGGGCGCGGCCTACCCCATGCCCAAGCACGGCTTCGCCCGGGACCGGGCTTTTGATTGGACCGAGGGATCGGAGACCGCCTGCACCCTGGAGCTGCGGGACGACGACCGCACCCGCGCCGCCTACCCATTCCCCTTCGCCCTGACCATCCGCTACACCCTGGCGCCGACCTCGCTGCGCCTGGACCTGGCGCTGCACAACCCCGGGCGGGAGCCCCTGCCCGCCAGCCTGGGCCTGCACCCGGCCTTTCGCTGGCCCTTGGTGCCGGGGGTGCCCAAGGCCGCCCACCGGCTGGTCTTCGACATGGACGAACCCGGCCCCCTGCGGCGCATCGACGCCAGCGGACTCCTGACGCCGACCCTCCACCCCACGCCCATCCAGGACCGGGAGCTGCCCCTCCACGAGGGCCTCTTCCTCGAGGACGCCCTGCTCTTCCTGGAGCCCCAGAACCGCAGCCTGCGCTTCGAGGCCCCCGGGGCCCCCAGCCTGGTCCTGGCCTGGGAGGGCTTCCCGCACCTGGGTGTCTGGACCAAGCCCGACCTCGGTCCAGGCTTCCTCTGCCTCGAGCCCTGGGAGGGCCACGCCAGCCCCGCCGGCTGGGACGGCGAGTTCAGCAACAAGCCCGGCAGCTTCCTCGTCGACCCCGGCGCCACCCGGCAGTGGAGCTTGACCATCAGCGTCGGAGGGGTGAAGAAGAATTAGGGAAAAGCAAAGGATCACCACCAAGACACGAAGACACGAACCATTCGAACTACACCAGCTCGGCTCCGAGGAAGTGGGGGCTGGCGAGGGTGATGCGGGCCTGCACGAGCTCGCCGAAGGGCAGCTGACGACCGGGACCCACGGCCAGGTGGATGGTCTTCCACTCGCCGCTGTGGGCCAGCCACCAGCCATGCTCCGTGGGCTCGTGCATCTCCACGCGCACCGGGATCTCGCGGCCCAGGAAGCGCTCGTTGCTGGCCCGGGTGAGGGCT
>CAIRAS010000472.1 GCA_903876615.1 uncultured Holophagaceae bacterium | reverse complement strand
CGCAACATCGAGGCCGGGGGCAGCCTGACCATCGTGGCCACGGCCCTCATCGAGACCGGCAGCCGCATGGACGACGTGATTTTCGAGGAGTTCAAGGGCACCGGCAACAGCGAGATCGTCCTGGACCGCAAGCTCAGCGACAAGCGCATCTTCCCCGCCATGGACATCCAGAAGTCCGGCACCCGCAAGGAAGACCTCCTCCTGGACCCGGCCAAGCTGGCGAAGATCTGGGTGCTGCGCAAGATCCTCAGCGCCAGCGGCCCCAGCGAGAGCATGGAACTCCTCGTGGACCGCCTGGGCAAGACCAAGACCAACGATGAGTTTTTGGCGAATCTCCAGGAGCCGCCGCCGCGGAGGTAGCTCTGCTCGGAATCCGGCTGCGCCGAATTCCGAGACAGGAAACGCTGCGCGTTTCCGAACGGCCTGGATCTGGCTTGGCCAGAACCTGAGATTGCAGTGGTTTTGGGAGGCGCCAGCCTCCCTATCTCGGAAAATGGCCGCAGGCCATTTTCCGAGCAGAGGTAAACTGATGGGTCGCAAGCGAGCCCACCCGTGACCTTTCCCCACAGCCCCTTCCACATTGGACCTGTCGAGGTGCCCAACCGCCTCGTGATGGCACCGCTGCATGAGATCACCGATCAGCCTTTCCGCAAGTTCATCCGGGAGGTGGGTGGCGTCGGGCTCGTGGTGTCGGAGATGATCAGCAGCGAAGCGCTGGTGCGCCACGCGGTGAAGGCCGAGAAGATGATGGCCGCCACGGGCGAGCGGCCGCTGTCCATGCAGGTCTCCGGGGGGCGGCCCGAGGCCCTGGCCGAGAGCGCCCGGCTCTGCGAGGCCGCGGGCGCGGACCTGGTGGACCTCAACATGGGCTGCCCTGCCAGCAATGTCACCAAGGGCGGTGCGGGCTCGGCGCTGCTGCGGGATATGCGCCTGGCGGAGCGTTGTGTCACGGCCATGGTGCAGGCCGTGAAGATCCCCGTGACGGTGAAGATGCGTGCCGGGTGGGATGCCTCGCAGAAGGACCGGGGCGAGTTCCTGGATTTCCTGCGCATGTTCGAGAACGCCGGCATCCAGGCCCTGGCCATCCACCCCCGCACCCGGGTCCAGCAGTACACCGGCCATGCGGACTGGAGCATCATCGCCCGGGCCGTGGCGGCGGGCGTGCCCTATCCCATCATCGGCAACGGCGATGTGAACACCCGGGAGGACGCCTTTCGCATGATCGAAGAGACGGGCTGTGCGGCGGTGATGATCGGCCGGGGCGCCCTCACCAATCCCTACCTGTTCCGGCAGATCCTGGAGCCCGACCTGGTCGTGACCACGCCCATGCGCATCGACGCCACGCTGCGGCTGTTCCAGATCCTCCTGGACCTGCTGGAGCCCCGCGAGGCCCTGCACAAGATCAAGAAGATCGGCGCCTGGTTCACCAAGGGCGTGCCCGGCGGCCACGGCTTCCGCCAGAACCTCCACGCCGCCAGCGACCCCGTCGCCCTCATGGAAGCCATCGACGCCCTGCGGCACCAGACCGTGGCCTGATTCAGGTCGGTCCCATGGCGGTGGCGTCTTCGAGGGTGAAGGTGCCGTCGGCGGTCTTGGGGGTGCGGCGGATGGGGCAGGGCTCGACGGGGCAGCGGTCGCAGTAGAGGCGGGCACAGGGATCCACGTGGGTGTGAACCTCGCCCTCGATGCCGCCGGCCATGAGGGACTTCCGGCCGAACTCTTCGCAGAGGTCGTGGGCCTGGCGTACCGGATAGAACTCGGGCACGACCATGTGCACGTCCACGTGGGTGTAGCGGCCGCTGCGGAAGGTGCGGAGCTCATGGAGGGCGATGATGTCCCCGGGGCGGGTATCGTTCATGGCCGTCAGCACCTTGCCGAGGGTGTCCGGGTCTTCCATGTCCAGCAGGGCCTGGGAGGACTCCTTCACCAGCCGGAAGCCCGTGCGGGCCAGCAGGAGGCCCACGATCATGGCCATGACCGGATCCAGCCAGGTGATGCCCGTCAGCTTCACGCCCAGCAGGCCCGTCGCGATGCCCATGGTGGTCCAGAAGTCCGAGAGGATGTGGTGCCCGTCAGCTTCCAGGGCCTTGGAGCGGGTCTTGCGGCCCTGGGTCAGGAGGAACCAGCCCAGCAGGCCATTGAGGCCGCCCGCGAGGAGGTTCACGATGAGGCCCCGGCCCAGGTCCTTCAGCTCGACGCCGTAGAAGAGCCCCTTGCCAGCCTCGATGAGGATGAACACCGCCGCCAGGGAGATGAGGCCGCCTTCGAAGGCCGCGCTGAAGTGCTCGATCTTGCCGTGGCCGTAAGGATGTTCCTTGTCTGCGGGCTGGCCCGCAAAGATCACGGCACCCAGGGCGAAGGTGGCTGCCACGATGTTGACGATGCTCTCGATGGCGTCGGACTTCAACGCCACGGAGCCGGACAGCACGTAGGACCAGAACTTCAAGCCCAGGATCACGGCCCCGGCCACGATGGAGAGGCTCGCGACCCGGATTCGGAATTTCTGTTCGGCGTGCTCGGCAGATGTCATGGGTGCTCGCTTTCAGGCCTCAGGCGTCGAAGTCTTCGAAGAGGCCGCGCTGGACGCCGGTACCGGGGTCCGCGGGAAAAGGATAGGCTGCGGCGGGCGCCCAGGGGCGCTCCGGATCGAAGGGACCGGGCGGGGGCAGCTCCGGCGGCAGCCAGCGGAGGGCGGGGGCGGGCTGGACCTGGGCCACGAGGCTCTGGGCCCCGGCCTCGGGCGGCACCGCAGGGACCCGGAGCAGGGCCACGGGCGGGTGGTCCAGGGTGTCCGCCCAGGCGGCCGGCGGCGTGACCCGGGCTTCCAGGGGGGCGGGATCGCGGGGGTCGGCGGCGAGCCCCGGCGTGAACGACCCGGGGGCGGGCGGCAGCGGCAGGCTGGCCCGCCAGGGGTGGCCTTCCCGCAGGGCCTGGCGACCCAGCAGGCTGGCCATCTGCAGGTCGCTGGAGGCACCCAGGTGGAGTGGGGTGCGCAGACGCTCCTGGAGCAGGGCTTTCAGGGCCCGGAGCTGGCCATTGGCGGCGGCCCAGGAGCCTCCGGCCCGCTGGAATTCCGTGCCGCCGGTGAGGGCCAGGCGCCAGCCCACGGCGCGACGATGGAAGGGCAGGTCCACCCAGGCGCCGGCGGCGAGGCGCTGGGCCAGGCCCCGCTCGGCCGCGCCCTGGGCCTCGGACATGGCGGCCACCAGGGCCTCGCCCGAGGCCAGACTGGCCAGGGCGCCATAGGGCAGAGTGACTTCGCCCCAGAGCCAGCCGCTGGGCGCTTCCTCACCGGGGGCGACGACGCCCAGGTCCGGGAGCCGCCAGGGCTCGCCCGCACGGGGCATCCAGCCCAGGACGCCCTGGCGCCAGAGCTCACCGACGGCACCCTCGGGCATCTCGGGGGCATGCACCCAGCCCCGGAAGGCGCCGCCCGGCAGCTGCGCGGCGGCCTCGGCCTCCAGGTGCAGGGTCAGGTGCGGAATAGCCGTGATGGCCTCCCACCAGCCCTGGCGGGACTCGGGGGGCAGGGCGGCCATCCAGGCGGGTGGGTGGTCCCAGATCAGACCGAAGCCGCCCGGGAGGAGGGCGGCCAGGCGCATGAGCCGGGCCAAGGCGCGGCCCGGGGCCGCATGGACCGAAGCCAGGCCCTCGTCCAGGAACCGCGAGCCCGCCCAGCCGGCCCAGGGCGCGTCCAGGGAGGACCGCAGCAGGAAGCCCTTGCCTTCGGTCTCCGTCACAGGGCCTCCCGGGCCGCCGGGGCGGGGGTGAACATCGGCCGGCCCGCGAGGCCCGGCGTGAAGGCCTGGTCCCAGCGATCCCGCAGGCGGCGGGCTGCCTGGCGGGCGGCCTCGAGGTCAGGCGCGCCCAGGAGCCGCAGGCCCAGCCAGGTGGCAGAGAGGAGGCAGCCGGTGCCCCGGCGCTCGCCGGGCAGGCGTCGGACCCGGTCCAGGGGCTGGAGGCCCT
>CAIRAS010000471.1 GCA_903876615.1 uncultured Holophagaceae bacterium | reverse complement strand
CTGGCCCTGGCGCGGGAGTTGGCACTGCGGGGGCGCGAGGTCGTGGTCCTCGAGGCGGAGGACCACATCGGTACGGGCATCAGCTCCCGCAACAGCGAGGTGATCCACGCCGGCATCTACTACCCCACGGGGTCGCTCAGGGCCCGCCTCTGCGTGGCGGGCAACCGGGCCCTCTACGCCTTCTGCGCGGCCCATGGGGTCGCCCACCGGCGCTGCGGCAAGCTGATCGTGGCCGCCGACGAGAGCGACTTGCCGGCCCTGGAGCGCATCCGCGCCCAGGCCGAAGCCAACGGCGTGCCTGACCTCCGGTGGCTGACCGCGGCCGAGGCCCTGGCGCTGGAGCCCCGCCTGCGCTGCCAAGGGGCCCTGCACTCCGAGGGCACGGGCATCGTGGACAGCCACGGTCTCATGCGCGCCCTGGGCCTGGATGCGGAGACCCACGGCACCGCAGTGGTGCTGAGGAGCCCGGTCCTGGGCGGACGGCGAACGGCCGAGGGGCTGGAGGTCCGCGTCGGCGGGGACGAGCCCATGACCCTCCTAGCGGGGCAGGTCTATAACGCCGCGGGGCTCGGCGCCCAGCGCGTGGCGCAGGGCTTCGAAGGCCTTCGCCCCGGCAGCATCCCGGCCCTGCACCTGGCCAAGGGCAACTACTACAGCCTGGCGGGATCGGCCCCCTTCTCCCGGCTGGTGTATCCCATTCCTTCCCAGGGCGGCCTGGGCGTGCACCTCACCCTGGACCTGGGCGGTCAGGCCCGCTTCGGACCCGATGTGGAGTGGATCGACCGGGAGGACTACGACGTGGACCCGCGCCGGGCTGACGGCTTCTATGCCGAGATCCGCCGCTACTGGCCTGGCCTGCCGGACGGGACGCTCCAGCCCGCCTACGCCGGGATCCGCCCCAAGATCCACGGGCCCGGGCGTCCCACACCCGACTTCGTCATCCAGCGCGAGGACGCCCACGGGCTGCCCGGCCTGGTGAACCTCTTCGGCATCGAGAGCCCGGGCCTCACCGCCTGCCTGGCCCTGGCGGAGGAGGTGGCGGGCTGATGAGGCTACCCTGGGGCATGGATGCCGCCCCGCCTGTCCCTGCCCAGTCCACCGAACCGCCGGAGATCTCCCTCTGCCTGGAGCTGGGCCGGGCCTACCAGGCCTTCGGCATTCCCGCGCACCGCTTCGAGGCCGCCCTGGGCCGCATCGCGCAGCGCCTCGGCCTGGAGGGCCAGTTCTTCGCGCTGCCCACGGCCTTCTTCGCCACGCTCGGGAAGGGCGGGCAGAGCTGGACCTTCATCCAGCGCAGCCGCTCGGGGGACGTCAATCTGGCCAAGCTCTCGGACCTGCAGGACACCACCGACGCGCTCATCGATGGCAGCCTCTCCACCGGCGAGGCCCGCGACCGCGTGCGGGAGATCCTCGCCGGACCGGATCGCTGGGGAGCCCTCCTGACGGTGCTCTGCTTTGGGCTGGGCTCGGCGCCCGCGGCGGTGTTTTTCGGGGGAGGGTGGCGAGAGATGGTGCTGACCGCCGTCCTCGGCAGCCTGGTAGGCACCCTGGTGGTCCTGCTGGGACGGCGGGCCGGACCGACCCAGCTGGTCTATCCCCTGGCGGGCACCCTCGTGGGTTTCCTGGCGCTCGCCGCCGCCTACCGGTTCCCGCACGTCTCACCGCAGGTGCTGACCCTGGGTGGGCTCATCGTCTTGATCCCGGGCCTGCGGCTGGTGGTGTCCATGAACGAGCTGGCCACAGGGAACCTGGTGGCAGGGACGGCCCGGCTGGTGGACGCGGGCATGACCTTTCTCTCGCTGGGCTTCGGCGTGGCCCTGGGCCAGCGCCTCGCCGCGCCGCTGCTGGACCAGGCCCTGCTGGGCACGCCGCTGCCCCTGCCCGGCTGGACCCTGTTGCCGACCCTGCTGCTGGCGGCGGCAGCCTTCATGGTGATCTTCAAGGCCCGGCCCTCGGACCTGCCCTGGATCTTCGGCGCCTGCGCCCTGGCTTTCTACGGCTCCCGGCTGGGCGCCACCCTGCTGGGAGCCCAGTTCGGTGTGGGGCTGGGCGCCTTTGCCCTGGGCGTGGCCAGCAACCTCTTCACCCGCATCCGACGCCACCCCTCGGCGGTGACCCTGCTGCCGGGGCTGGTGGTGCTGGTGCCGGGCGGCCTCGGCTTCAAGGGCCTCGAGTTCATCATCCAGAAGCAGCTGGTGCTGGGACTCGACACGGCCTTTCAGGCCCTCTTCGTGGCCATCGCCCTCCTCATGGGCCTGCTGCTGGCCCAGGTCGCCGTCCATCCCCGCACCGCACTCTGAAGCCAGACCGCAAAGAACACAAAAAGGGCACCAGGTTCTACCTTTGTGCCCTTTGTGTTCTTTGTGGTTAGCAATCCTTTTTTTAGTGGTTACCGGGTGATCGTCGACGCCTCGCCATCCTCGTGGAGGAGGCGATCGAGGTCCTTCCAGCTGATCGAGAACCGTCCTTTCAAGCCCCAGTTCGGACCCCAGGAGTTGATGGCCCAGACGCGCTTCAGCTCAGCATCCACCCCCAGCAGCTCG
>CAIRAS010000470.1 GCA_903876615.1 uncultured Holophagaceae bacterium | reverse complement strand
CTGAAGCAGCTCACCCGCATCGGCAGCGACCTCCACCACTTCGACATCGGCACCTGCGGCAAGGACGGCCAGGGCGTCCCCGTCAGCGACGCCCTCCCCACCATCCTCTGCCCCGCCCTCGTCGTCGGCGGCACCGCCGAGCCCCTGCCCAGCGTTCTATAGTTCGAAACCGCAGATGACGCCGATTTCGCAGATGAACGCCCAGCCTGCCATCTCCCGTTTTTCATCTGCGCCCATCTGCGACATCTGCGGTTAGCTCCAGAGGATTTCCATGACTCCGTTCAGCACCTTCATCCCTGAATCCCTCGAGGGCCGTCTGCAGGACGGCATGGCGCACGCGATGGGCCTGGGGGCGGAGGGGGCGGAGGCGTTCCTCTCGGTGTCCCACAGCCGGAAGGCCAAGGTGCAGAACGGGTCGCTGCAGGACCTCACCGTGAGCAAGCGTGGCGGCCTCGGCGTGCGGGTGTTGCGCGGCGGCGCCAAGGGCCTGCGCGCGGGCCTAGCCACCACCACGGACCTGGCGGCGGCGGACTTCCGCAGCCTCTTCGCCCAGGCCTGGGAGCTGAGCGCCCTGGGTGACGAGGATCCCTGGCTGCGTCAGGCCGAGCCTTCCGGCACCGACGACCTGCCCAGCCGCTACGACTCGGCGGTGGAGGCCATCACCCCCGAGCAGCGCATCGCCTGGGCCCTGGACCTGGAAGCCCAGGCCCGGCGGGCCTCGGCGAAGGTCGCCGCTGTGCGCGAGTCCGCCTGGGGCGACGGCACCGGCGCCAGCCTGCTGCTCACCCAGACCGGTGTGCGCACCCCGGACACGGGCTCCAGCTGCTCCGCCAGCATCGAGCTGGCCGTGGCCGAGGGCGAGGACCGCCAGGCCTCTTGGCACTGGGGCGTGTCCCGCCGACCGGACCTGGATCTCGCCGCCATCGGCGCCGAGGCGGCCCTCAAGGGCGAGCGCAAGCTGAACCCCCAGCGCCTGCCCGCCGGGAAGTACCCCGTGGTGCTGCACCCCGAAGTGGCCGTGGACCTGCTGGGCATCGTGGCGGGCATGCTGGACGCGGAGTCGGTGCTGAAGCAGCGCAGCCTCTTCGCCGGGAAGCTGGGGGAGCTCATCGCCTCCCCGCTGCTCACGCTCATCGATGACGGCCGCCTGGCGGAGGCCCCGGGCTGCCCCGCCCTGGGCACGGAGCCCTGGGACGCGGAAGGCCTGCCCACCCGCCGGAACGTGCTCCTGCAGGGCGGCGTGCTCCAGACCTACCTCCACACCCTCAAGACCGCCGCGGAGATGGGCATGGCCCCCACGGCCAGCGCGGGCCGGGGCTTCGGCAGCCAGCCCGGGGCCACCACCTTCAACCTCTTCCCCCTGGCCGGGAAGGACTCCGCCGAGGCCCTCTACCGCCTGGCGGGCAACGGCGTGCTCATCACTGAGATCATGGGCCTGCACACGGTGGATCCCGTCAGCGGGGACCTCAGCGTGGGCGCCAGCGGCATCCGCATCCGCAACGGCGAGCTGGCCGAGCCCGTGGACAAGCTCACCTTCGCCGGCAACCTCCGGGACTTCCTGACCCGCATCGTGGCCCTGGGCAGCGACCTCCGCTGGTACGGCAGCAGCGCCGGCCTGAGCATCCTGCTGGAGGACATCTCCCTGGGCGGGGCATGAGAGATCCCGAGCCCGCCTGTCACGCAGGCACTGAATCCGAACCCGGTTGCAGGTAATCTGGGGGTTCACCCAGGATTCCCCATGAGCCTCGACGCGGCGAAAAAGTATCTTTCCTTCCCCCACCTGGAGGCTGAGCTACGGGCGGAACTGGAGCCCCTGGTAGCCGCGGCGGAAGCTGGCGATGCCGGCGCCCTCGCCGAGGTGGAGGACCGCTTCTTCGAGCCCCTGGCCTTCGGCACCGGCGGTCTGCGCGGGTTCATGGCCGCGGGCCTGCGCCGCATGAACCAGCCCAATGTGCGCCGCACAACGCTGGCGCTGGCGGCAGTCACACACCAGCATGCCCCCGAGAAGAAGATCGCCGTCGTGGGCTACGACACCCGCCTCAAGTCCGATGTCTTCGCCGCCGAGAGCGCCGCCGTCCTGGCCGCCGCGGGCTTCCGGGTCTATATCGGCACCCGCCCCCTGCCCACCCCCTTCCTCTGCTTCGCCATGAAGGCCCTGGGCTCGGCCTGCGGCGTGATCATCACCGCCAGCCACAATCCGAAGGAATACAACGGGTACAAGGCCTACAACGACCTCGGCGGCCAGGTGGTCGAGCCCTGGGACGCGGAGATCGAGGCCCACATGGCCACGCTGCCCATGGTGCCTGACGTGCCCGTGCCCCCCCCGGGGCGGGTGAGCCCCATTCCGCTCGAGGTGGAGAACGCCTACCTGGCCCTGGGTCAGGAGCTTCTGCAGTTCCCGGAACCCTTCACGCCCGCAAAGATCCTCTACACGCCCTTCCACGGCACCGGCGTCGCCTTTGTACCGGCCCTGTTCGAAGTGGCCGGGATCCCCCTCACGGTCAGCGCCAGCCAGGGCATCCAGGACGGCACCTTCCCCACGGCACCGCGCCCCAACCCCGAGGAACTCGCGGCCTACGCGGCGCCCCTGCGGGAAGCCGAGCTCATGGACGCCGATGTGGTTCTCGCCAACGATCCTGATGCGGATCGCATCGGCGTGGTGGCGAAGCGCAACGGGGTCTGGGAGCTCATGAGCGGCAACGACCTCGCCGCCCTCACCCTGGACTACCTCTGTGGCCAGAAGGGTCGCCTGGGCGCCGTGGTGAGCACCGTCGTCACCTCGGACTTCATGGCCACGGTGGCCCGGCACCACGGCCTGCCGGTGGTCTGGACGCTCACGGGCTTCAAATACATCGCCGTCTGCATGGACCGGCTCGAGGCCCTGGGCGAGGCCTACGCCTTCAGCGCCGAGGAGAGCTACGGCATGCTGCTGCCCCCCAGCCTCCGCGACAAGGACGGCGTCACGGCCGCGCTGGTGGTGGGTGAGATGGCCGGGCACTTCAAGGCCAAGGGGATGACCCTGTTCGAGGCCGTCGAGGCCCTCATGAGTCGGGTGGGCAGCTTCCACAACCGGCTGGTGAACCTCGAGGATTCCCGCCCTGGCGGCGCCAAGCGCTTCGCCGAGGCCATGGGCCGCATCCGCACCGCCGGTCTGGCTTCCCTGGGTGGCGAGCAGGTCGCCAGCTGGGAGGACTTCCAGGGCTGCCAGTGGCACGGGGAGGGGCGTACGGAGCCCATCCTGGACCGACCCGACAACCCTGGCGCCGCCCTGCCCATCCCCCGCAGCAATGTGCTGAAGTTCCGCCTGCCGAGCGGCGCCTTCGCCGCCTTCCGCCCCAGCGGCACCGAGCCCAAGCTCAAGGTCTACCTGCAGTCCCGCAGCGGCAAGGCCCAGCTGGACCAGATGGAAGCCGAAGCCCGCGCCCTGCTGGGGCTGTAGTCCCGGTTTGCACTCAAAAGAAAAGACTCACCACCAAGGCACCAAGACACCAAGAACTGCACAGCCGCAGTTTTTCTTGGTGTCTTGGTGTCTTGGTGGCAAAGAGCTTTTTTCTGCCACCTACCGCTGGGGCCCTGTCTGGGGCTGGGCGGCGCGGGCCCGCAGGAGGATCTCGCCGAAGTACCTGCGCTCGGCCCCTGAGCCCTTCGGGTCGCGCCTGTCCTGCAGCCGCTGCCACTTCACAAAGCGGAAGTCCTCCCGCATGAAGTGCTTGATGAGCTGGCCCCGGGTGAGCTGGACGAAAGTCATGAGGGTGATTTGCCCCGCGGTCAGCGCGCGGAGGATCTCGATGAAGGCCTCCTGCAGGTAGGTGTGGTGGCCGGCATGGTGCTCCAGGTCGGGATAGCCGGCCTCCCGCATGGCCCGTTCCTCCCGGGCACAGTGGTCCACCGCGTAGTCCAGCAGGTCCCCGATGCTGCGGTTGGCCTCGTCCAGGTCCCCTGCCCGCCGTAGCCCAGCCTGGGTCTCCAGGCGGTTGAAGAGCTCAAACAGATGCGCATGCTCGGCATCGATCGCGTGCACGGTGGAGTGAAATGCCTTGCGCCAGTACAGCATCGGCGCCTCCGATCCATGGGATTCTGTGTCTCAATATACTCTAGAACAAGACCGGAGCAAGAAAATTCCGTGAACCAACTCTCAATTAATCGAAAAAGGGCGCCGGATCACTCCGGCGCCCTTTTTCGATCCCCTGAGGGAAGAAAGCTACTTCTTGGTGGTGGTCAGCTTGCCGTCGGCCCAGCCGTGGCAGTCCTTGCACTTGTCTTCCTTGAACTTGGGGAACATCTTGTTGGTGGCGGCATTGAACTTCTTGTCCTTGGGGGCGCCGTCATGGCAGACGGTGCACTTGGCACCCTTGACGGTGGTGGGCTTGGCCATGGCGGCAGGGGCCAGGAGAAGCATGAGGGCGGCGGTCAGGAGGGTGATGCGGCGCATGGTGTGT
>CAIRAS010000469.1 GCA_903876615.1 uncultured Holophagaceae bacterium | reverse complement strand
TCGCTGGTCGAGCCTTAGTCAGAGAACGCTACAGCGATCCAGGCCCCTAAACAGACCCGCTTTTCATCCCCTTCATCCCCTTCATCCCTGTTTCAAACTAATAAACAGGGATGAAGGGGATAACTGAAAAGGCAGGTTGATTCCCTGTGATGGTTCCTATTCCGATCGCAGGGCGCCGGCTTTGAGCTGTTCGGCGGTGTAGACGCCGCGATCCAGGACGAGGCTGGTGACGAGGTCCACGGGGGTGACGTCGAAGCTGGGGTTCCAGGCGGGCATGGCCTCGGGGGCCCAGCGCAGGGGGCCAAAGCCGCGCACCTCGGCGGCGTCCCGTAGTTCGATGGGGATGGCAGCGCCGTTGGGGCAGGCCAGGTCCACGGTGGAGAAGGGCGCCACGGGATGGAAGGGCACGCCGTGAAAGCGGGCCTGCACGGCTAATCCGTAGGTGCCCACCTTGTTGGCGAAGTCGCCGTTGGCGGCCACGCGGTCCGAGCCGACCAGCACCCGCTGCACCTTACCATCCCGCAGCAGCAGGGCGGCCATGCTGTCCGTGATGAGGGTGGCGGGGATGCCCAGGCGCTGCAACTCCCAGGCCGTGAGGCGGCCGCCCTGCAGGAGGGGCCGGGTCTCGTCGGCGTAGACATGAAGGCGCTTGCCCTGCTCGTGGGCCCGGCGGATGACACCCAGGGCCGTACCGATGCCCGCTGTGGCGAGGCCGCCGGTGTTGCAGTGGGTGAGCAGGTGCTCCCCGTCCTGGATGAGGGCCGCGCCGTGGGTGGCCATGCCTTCGCAGAGGCGCACATCCTCCGCAAAGATGGCCTGGGCCTCGGCGCTGGGGTCCGTGGCGGCCTTCATGCGGTCCATGGCCCACATGAGGTTCACGGCCGTGGGCCGGGCCGCGCGCAGGGCGGCGCAGGTGGTGCGGTAATCGATGGCCGAAGCACCCCGCTCCGCGAAGGTGCCCAGGCAGGCCGCGGCCGCCACGCCGATGAGCGGCGCACCGCGCACCGCCAGCCGCTGGATGAGGGCGATCATGGCCGTCGGCTCACTGCCATCCAGCCACAACTCCTCGTCCGGCAGCCGCGTCTGATCCAGCACCCACACCGTGCGGCCATCGTGGCGGAGACCGAGAGACTCAAAAGGATTCATTCAAAAACTCCATCCACAGATTTCACAGATTCCACAGATTAACAATGGTTCCCGAATGCTTTTGAATCTGTGAAATCTGTGAAATCTGTGGATCCCATTCTTTTAAATAATCCGAGGCCCCAGCCTGGCGCGGAGGGCGCGGAGCTCGGCGAGGTCGCTGTCGGGCAGGGGCTTCGCGCCGCCCAGGGTCTCGGCTTTCCAGAGGATCTCGGCCACCTGCTCCAGGCGCTCCATGCCCCCGGCGGCTTCAAGCATGCTCTCGCCCCAGCAGAGGCCGCCGTGGCGGGCCAGCAGGAGCAGGCGGTGCTCGGGCAGGAAGGGCAGCAGGTGCGTGCCCATGGCCTCGCTGCCGGGGATGGCCAGGGGCACGATGGGGATGCGGCCCACGGCAAGGATGACCTCCGGCAGCGCGTCGGAGGGCAGCTCTTTCAGCTCCGGCCGCGCCAGGGTCCAGGCGATGGCCGTGGGCGGGTGGGCGTGGACGATGGCCCGGGCCCCGGGCACCGCACGGTAGACCGCCAGATGCATGGCCCGCTCGCTGCTGGGCCGGCCCGAGAGGACCTCGCCCTCGAGGGTGAGGTAGGCCAGGTCGCGCAGCTCCACCTTGGCCTTGGGCACGCCGCTGGGCGTCATGGCGAGGAGGCCGTTGGGCAGACGCACGGACAGGTTGCCGTCCGAGGCCGCCAGCAGTCCCCCCGCGTGGAGGCGGCGGCAGGCGTCAAGCAGGGCATCGAGCAGGGGATCGGACATGGCCCCAGTGTAGATCAGCAGAGGGCGGAATCTGCC
>CAIRAS010000468.1 GCA_903876615.1 uncultured Holophagaceae bacterium | reverse complement strand
GCGGACTTCAACCACCTCCGCCGACTGGAAGCGGAGATCTGGTCCGGTGACAGCACCGGCGAGCTCTGCCCCCACTACCTCCGGCTCTGCACCGAGCTCTACCGGGACTGGTGCTTCCTGGCCCTCGATGGGGACCGCCCCGTGGGCTACGTGCTCAACTTCGTGCAGGGCAAGACGGTCTACTGCGCCACCCTGGCCGTGCACCCCGAGTATCAGAAGGGCCGGGTCAACTACCTGCTGATCCGCGCCATGGTCTCCAAGCTGCTCAACGAGAATGTCGAGGAGTGCCGCTTCCTGGTGGAGCCCGGCAACAACGACGCCCGCAGCGTCCACAACACCCTTGGCGCCCGGGTGATCGAGGAAGTCCAGGACTTCTACGCCCCCGGCGACACGCGCCTCTGGTCCGCCATCACCAAGGACGACCTGGAGCGGGTCCGGGCTCGCTACACCCGCCTCAAGCTGGTCTCCTGATGACCTGGGCCGGGGTCCTCTGGCCCACCGCCGCCCTGCTGCCGCGCCTGGTAGCAGGCGCCAAGACCCAACCTGACCTGCACCGTTGGGCTCAGCGCCTGCTGCCTGCCCTGGGGGTGGACCTCACCATCCAGGGAGGCCTCCGTACCGACGTCCCCCTCTGGGTGGCCAACCACCTCAGCTGGGTGGACCCGGTGGTGTTCATGAGCCTGCGGCCCATGGGCACCATCGCCAAGCGCGAGGTGACCAACTACCCGATCCTGGGGCGCTGGGCCCGGAAGTCCGGCATCCAGTTCGTGGACCGGGCCGAACCCACCAGCCGGGCCGCGGCTCTGGTCGGCTTCTGTGCCGCCCTTCGAGCGGGCCGCGACATGCTCCTGTTTCCGGAGGGCACCACCACCCGGGGCGGGCGGCTGGCGCCTCTCTACGCCGGGGGCCTTCACGCGGCCTATGAGCTGGGCATCCCGGCCCAGCCCCTGCGCCTCGACAGCCCTGCCCCGCACTACCCCTGGACCGGCGACGAGACCCTCCTGCCGCACCTCCGCACCCTGCTTAGCACCCGCACCCCCGTGGTCATCACACCGGGGGAGGCTCTCTATCCCAGTGACTTCCCCGATCCACTGGCCTGGCTCGCCGCCTTCCAGGCCGCCCTTGCCCCCCGGAGTCTCGATGTCCGCTGATGTGCTCATGCAGGGCCTGTGCACGGGCCTGACGCCCTTTCTGGGGCTGCCCCACTGCGTGGAGCCGCGCGCCGCCACCGGCGTGGTCCTGGGCGTCCCCTGCGACGCAGGGGTCATCAACCGGCCCGGCGCCCGCCTGGGTCCCTGGGCCCTGCGCGCCGCTTCCATGGGCATGGGCACCCACCCCATGCCCGAACGCCTGCGGGAAGGACGCGCGGAAGGCACCCCCGCCGCCGCCCGGGGCTGGGTGGATGGTGGCAACATTCCCACCCTGCCCTTCTCCCTGGCCGCGGCTCTGGAGACAGTCCAAGCCACCGTCGGCGCGTGGGCGCGGCGGGACTGCCGAACCCTGCTGCTGGGCGGGGATCACTCGCTCACCCTGGGGGCTCTGCGCGCCCTGGCCCTCCAGCATGGTCCCCTGGGCCTGCTGCACATCGACGCCCACCCGGACGCTGCCGACGGTGCGGCCTGGGGCACGGACATCCACCACGGCACCTGGCTGCGGCAGGCCCTGCTCGAAGGCCTGCTGGACCCCCAGCGGGTGGTGCAGGCGGGCCTCCGGGCGCCCCGCTTCGATGACGAGGAGCTGCACTTTCTCCGGGCCGCGGGGGTACGTCTCTGGTCCCCTGCGGACCTGCGCGACGCCTCGCTGGCCTCCTGGCTCCAGGCAGACTTGGCGCTGGTGGGACAGGGCCCCGCCTACCTCAGCCTGGACCTGGACGCCCTGGACCCGGTCCTGACCCCCGCCGTGGCGGAACCTGTGCCTGGCGGGCTGAGTCTTCCCGAGACCCTCCGCCTCATCCACGCCGCCCGGCAATGGGCCAAGCCCTGGGTGGGCGCGGACGTCATGGAGCTCGCCCCCACCCTGGAGGGCGCCGAGGCGACCGCCCGCGTCGCTGTCCACCTTGCCCTGCACCTGCTCGCCTGAGGAACCCATGCCCCCACTCGATACCTTCCTGACCTTCATCGGACCCCTCACTTGGGATGACCTCGTCGCGGGATACGACTTCGGCCTGCTGACTTCCCTGGAGGTCCAGTCCCAGGTGGCGGGCGAGGGCCCCGCCCTTCAGCGGCTTCGGGCCCTGGAGGGCTCGGCCCTCCTGACCTTCGAGGCCCACCTCTGGGCCGCCTGTGCCGAGGCCCAGGGCATCACGCCGAGGCCCGGAAGTGTGCGCTGGGCTCAGGCCCAGGACCACTGGCGGGAAGCGCTCCTGCGCGAGGCCCTGGCCAAGGACTGCACCGCCAGCCAGCTGGCCGAGGCGGTCGAGCGCCTCTACGAGCAGGTGGGCTGCCCCGAGGACATGCTGGCCATGCTGCGGCCCTCCCAGATCTGGTCAGGCACCCCGGCCACCGTGGACCCCCGGGCCGTGAAGGCCTTCCTGGACCGCGCGCAGTCCCTACGGAGCCGGCACTTCGGGTCGGCTTCCTGAGGAGCCCTCACCAGTGCTACGCTCGACTCCCGCCAAGGAGTTCCCATGCGCCCCTTCCTGCTCCCGCTTCTGTTGGCAACGGCTCTCAACGCCCAGGAAAAACCGGCACCGGTGCGCTTGACGCCCCTGCGGCCCAGCCCGGCTTGCACGGTCTCCCAGGAGATCGGTATCAGCAAGGTGGACCTCGCCTTCTCCCGGCCCTTCGTCAAGGGCCGCAAGATCTGGGGTGAGCTGGTCCCCTACGGTCAGGTCTGGCGGGTGGGTGCCAACAGCGCGACGACCCTCACCCTCAGCCACGCGGCCAAGGTGGCCGGCAAGGACGTGCCGGCGGGCACCTACGGCTTCTTCGCCATCCCCGGCCCCAAGACCTGGACGCTGATCCTGAACCGGAAGGCCAAGCAGTGGGGCGCCTACGAGTACAAGCCCGAGGAGGACCAGCTGCGCTGGGAGGTTACGCCCCAGACCGGCCCCTTCCTGGAGTGCCTGGACTACCGCATCCTGCCCCGGGACGCGGGCGCCGCCACCGTGGAGCTGGGCTGGGAGAACCTGCGCATTAGCTTTGCCCTGGCCTTCGATACCAAGGCCCTCTACTGGGACCACCTGGAGGCCACCCTGAAGAAGGCGCCTGAGACCGACGGCGTGCCCTGGTACCAGGCCGCCAAGTACTGCCAGGAGCAGGGGATCGAGCCCCAGAAGGCCCTGGCCTGGATCGAGCTGAGCCTGAAGGCCTGGGACAGCTTCTGGAACCATGAGGTCGCCGCGCGGATCTACAAGGATGCCAAGCGCCTGCCCGAGGCCCTGGTCCACCTCCAGAAGGCGATCGACCTATCCAAGGACAAAGCGCCCAAGGAATACACCGAAAACCTCGAGAAGGAGATCGCGGCCTGGAAGAAGGGCTGAGCGCCGGCCGCAATCGGTTTCAGCGATCCACCCAGCGGCGGCCGCCGTCGAGGGTGAGGATCTCCCCGGTCAGGAACGGGCTCTCGGCGGCGTAGCGCACGGCGCGGCAGAGGTCGGCGGGCTCCCCGATCCGCTTGAGCAGGGTGCGGCTGGCCAGGAAGGCGGGATCCGTCCCCTCCGCCGGCAACAGGGTGCCCAGGGCGTGACCAACAACTCGCACCCGGGGGGCCAGCAGCTGGGCGAGGCCTGGCACCAGGGCGGCGAGCCCAGCCTTGGCGGCACTGTAGGGCAGGCGCTGGAGCCAGGGGTGATGGATCGAGGTATCGAGGAGCAGCTGCAGGCAGGCGCCCTCCGCGAGGTGGGGCGCCAGGGCCTGGGCACAGAGGAAGGGGAAGCTCAGGTTCAGGCGCCAGGTGGCCTCCAGGGCCTCCGGCGTCCAGGTGCCCAGGGGGCTCGCAGGGAAGCTTCCGGCCAGGAACACCGCGCCGGAAATAACCCAGCCCTGGGTCGCGAGAGTATCCAGATCTGCCATCATTTGACAGCCCAGGTCTGGACTTCCGGCATCCCACTGCAGGGTCCTTATCTGAGCGGTCTGCGCCAGATCTTCCACCCAGGTCTCACCGTCCCAGGACTCTGAACTCGTCAGCACCAGGTCGTGATCCCGGGCAAGATCCTCCGCGAGCGCCCGTCCCAGCCGCCGCCTTCCGCCCACCAGCACCCAGCAGGACCTGCCCTTCCGTTCGCTCTGCACCATCTGGACATATTTCCACAAAGGCCTCATGAACCCCTACTTGAAACGTATCCGCTGGCGCCTGCTCTGGGTCAGCTTCGCCTGCCTGGCGCTGGCGCTGGGGTCCTATGCGCTGAACCAGTGGGTCTACGCCCAGTCCGACGACCAGTGCTCCTGGGTGGTGGAGAAGGGCCGGGTGGTCATCCGGGAGATCCTGCCGGACGGCGTCGCGGAAGAGGCGGGCCTGCTCGAGGGCGACGAGCTGGTGAAGATCCAGGGGCGCGCCTACGAACCCACGGTGGAAGGCACCCTGAGGGCCCAGCGCTTCATCAACGGGAAGCCCGAAGGCACCATCCTCATCTACACCGTCAAGCGCCAGGACCGCCAGATCCTCATTCCCATCCGCCTGGTGAAACCTCTGGATCTGGTGCAGCTGGCCCTGTTGGCCAACGGGATCCTCGCCTGGGCCATCAGCCTGCTGGTGGTCCTCTCGGCGCCGGAACGGAAGTCTTCCCGGCACTTCTTCTACTTGGCCGCCACGGCCCTGCTGCTCTCCGGCGCGAACGTCGCTGGCAACGCGCCCGTGGCCATGAGCGTCGTCGTCATCCTCATGGGTGCCGTCGCAGCGGCCCTGCTACCCCCGCTCTGGGTGCACTTCTTCCTGCGCTTCCCGCACCCCTTCGAGTGGCGGAAGCACCGGGGCTTCCTCCGGGCGCTCTACGGCACCTTCGTGGTGCTGGCCCTGGTCCAGGCCCTGGCCCGCCTCTGGATTCTGGCCGGGAACGGCCTCCTGCTGAGCCCCGGCGGCGGATCGCCGGATGGCCTGCTCCGCACCTTCCTCATGGGTTTCGGTGTCCTGACCATCGGGCTCTACTTCGCCGCCGCGCTCACGGGGCTGGGGTTCTTCGTGGTAGGCGTCATCCGCGCCCCGGATCGCTACCGCCGGGCGCTCCTGCCCTCGCTGATCGTCGCTGCGTTCGTCTGCCTGGACCTGCTGGCCTGGGCCCTGCTCCAGGCCCGGTTCGGGAGCAGCCTCCTCTTCCGGCGACAGGTCTTCATCTTCATGCTGCCCGCACCCCTGCTGCCCCTGAGCTTCGCCTACGCCATCTTCCGGCACGGGCTCTTCGATGTGCGCGTGGTGCTCTTGCGCTGGGTCAGCTACATGGCGGTGCTCGGGGTGACCATCGCCGCCTACCTGGGCGGGCTGGCCTGGGCCTTCTCCCACCTGGTATCAATTCCCTCCGGCTGGGCCGGCGCCCTCATCGGCCTCCTCGCCCTGCCCCTGGGCTGGGCGCTGCGCCGCCTGGTGCGCACCATCCGCCGTCGCTTCCGCCGCGACTTCGCCAGCACCCGGGAGGTGGCCCTCAGCCTCGTGCGCGAGCCCCGCAAGCGGTTCAGCGAGGAGTCCCTGCTCAAGTCCGTGCGTCGGGCCCTGGAGGAGGCCTTCCAGCCTCACTCGCTCGACATCCTGCCGGTCCAGGACCAGGCTGTGTTGCTGCCTGCGGCCGAGGCCTCGGATCGCGAGGAGCGCCGCCTGCACTTCCCTGCCCAGCCCCTGCGCCTCCCTGCGGGCCTCCTGCGGCTGGCCCGGGACAACCAGGAGCTGGTACTGGGATTGGGCAGCGAGGAGGCGGACTGGATCCGCGAGCAGGGTGGCACCCTGCGGGCCCACATGGACGCCCTGGAGGCGCAGCTGCTCCTCCTCATCCTCGCCGGGGACGCCCCCCACAGCGTGGTGCTGCTGGGTGGCAAGTACGCCCAGCTGAGCTACAGCCGCGAGGACCGGGAGCTGCTCCGCGAGGTCGCCCAGGCCGCAGGCGGGTCCCTCGAGACCGCCGTGATGCACCAGCGGCTGGTGGCGCAGGAGCGCCTCAGCCAGGAGCTGGAGACCGCCCGGCGCATCCAGGAAGGCCTGGTGACCTCCCAGGTCCCGCCCATCCCTGGCTTCCAGGTGGCTCTGCGCCTGGAGCCCGCCCTGGAGACCGGGGGCGATCTCCTCTTCGTCAAGCGCCGTCCCAGTGGCAACTGGCTGGCGGCCGTGGGGGACGTCTGCGGCAAGGGCCTGGCTGCGGCCCTCTACATGGCCCAGGCCACGGCACTGCTGGAGCAGGCCGTCCAGCGGGAAGACCAGGGCCTGGCGGAGATCCTCGCCTCCCTGGACCAGACGCTGCGCCACCTGCTGGGCCAGCGAGGCTTCCTCACCCTGATCCTGCTGGAGTGGGATGCGGCCGGGAACTACCGCCTGGCCCGGGCGGGTCACCCGGGCGCCCTGTTTCTCCAGCATCCGGGCGAAGATGGCACCTCCGAGCTGTCCCCGGGCGGGCGCGGACTGGGCCTCCGGCCGGCGGGCCCCGGCGACTGGAAGGTAACGGAAGGCACCCTGCCCCCCAAGGGCTGGCTGGTGCTCTACAGCGACGGGCTCTCCGAGGCCATGAACCGGGATGGTGAGCTCTACGGCCTGCCTCGGCTCTGCAACCAGCTGCGCCGCCTCTGGGGCACCGGCAGCCCCCGGGCGGCTTGCGAGGCCATCTTCGAAGACGTGTCGGCCTTCGATACTCGGAACCCGGACGACCGCACTCTGTTTATCCTGGGAAGAGAGGCCTGAATGCGACGCTCTTCCCTCCGCTGGACCATCCCGACCCTGCTGGCTCTCCAGCTGGCTCTGCTCTGGGTCCAGGGGGCCCAGATCCACCGCCAGAACCAGGTGCTCACGGGCCTGCGCGAGGATATCCAGACCCTGGCCGACACCCTCCAGGACGGCAAGCTGCCGGCCAATGATCAAGAGGAGGCCCCCGCGGTTCCGGCCCGCTACCAGGCCCCGAGCCCGCCACCCCGGCGCGTCGCTGTACTGGGTGCCGAGGAGGAGCAGGACGCCGCCGCCAAGGAGCTGAAGGCCTCCCGGGACTCGGCCCAGAAGGCCGTCAAGGACGCCCGCGAGGTCCAGTCGAAGCTCTCCATCGAAGAGAACATCCGCAAGGCCGACGAGAACCGCAAGGTCAACGCCGCCACCACCAGCTGGCAACGCTGGGTCTATGGTGCCCTCGCTTTCGTGGTGCTCGGCCTGATCGCGCGGGCCGTGCTCCGCCGGAACGCCTGATGTCCCTCTTCGAGTATCTGCAGGCTGATCCCGAGTGCCGAAACCTGGCGGAGGGAGCGATCCACGCCGTGGCCCCGGCCCTGGACGATCCGGATCCCTCCCATACGGTCCTGCAGCTGAACGAGTGGGCCTTCACCCTGGCGGGCCGCATGCCCCTGCCCTGGAACACCCACAAAGCCATCGACGCCTTGAACGACCTCCTCTTTGTCGAGCTGGGCTTCAGGGGCGACCGGGAGACCTACGACGACCCACTGAACGCCCTGCTGCCGGAGGTGGTCGCCCGCCGCAAGGGTCTACCCATCGCGCTCTCCATCCTCTGGGTGGACCTGGCCCGCCGCCTGGGCTTCGACGCCGTGGGCGTGGGCCTGCCCGGGCACTTCATCGCCGCCCTGCGCACGGACTTCGGGCTGCTCTGCTTCGACCCCTTCCACCAGGGGCGGCCCGTGGGCGAGGAAAGCGGCGAGCACCTCGTCAAGGCTGCGACAGCGGGCCGGGTGCCCTTCCACCCGGACATGCTGCGCCCCACGTCGGACCGGCAGATCCTCGCCCGCCTGGTGCGCAACCTGCACCAGCGCTTCATGCAGGCCGAGAGCTGGGACGAGGCCATCTGGACCAGCACCCACCTCGTGCTGCTGGATGCCGGAAATCCGCGGCCCCTCAAGGAGCGCGCCTTCGTGCACCTCCAGCGGAACGAGCCCGGCCCCGCCCTGGTCGATCTGCGCGAGGCCCTTCTGCTCAGCCCCGAGTCCGACCCCGAGATCCAGGCCTGGCTGCAGCAGCTGGAGAAATAAGAAGGGGCCCGAAGGCCCCTTCTTATCTGAAACCTGATAGCCAGCAGCTACTTCTTCTGCGCCTCGACGACGGTGAGCGCCGTGAGGTGGATGATGTCATTCATGTCGCTGTGCCGCTGCAGGACATGGACGGGGGCCGCCATGCCGCAGGTGATGGGGCCGATGACCTCGGCGCCCGCCAGCCGCTGCACCAGCTTGTAGCCGATGTTGCCGCTGGTGAGGTCGGGGAAGATCAGCACGTTCGCACCACCCGGCAAGTCCACCCAGGGGTAGTTCTCGGCCAGGATGTCGGCGCCGAGGGCGGTGTCGGCCTGCATCTCGCCGTCGCACTTGAGCTCGGGCCGGCGGGCCTTCACCAGCTCGGTGGCCTTCTGGACCTTGCGGACCAGCGGGTGCTCGACGCTGCCGAAGCTGGAGAAGGAGAGCATGGCCACCTTCGGTTCCATGTTGAAGGTGTCCTTCACCAGGTCCGCGGTGAGGAGGGCGATCTCCGCCAGCTCCTCGCTGTTGGGCTCGATGTTCATGGTGGTGTCGGAGAAGAACAGGACGCGGTTCTTGAGCACCATGGTGTAGACGCCACAGACGCGCTTCACGCCCGCACGGGTGCCGATCACTTCCAGGCAGGGCCGGATCGTGTCGGGGTAGTAGGAGGTCAGGCCGGCGATGAGGCCATCGGCCTTGCCCAGGCGGCACATGAGGGCGCCGAAGTAGATCCGCTCCCGCACCTTCCGCTTGGCCTCGAACTTGGTGACACCGCGACGGTTGCGGATCTTCCAGTACTCGTCCTCGGCCTCCTGGCGCCAGGGCACCGTGGTGGGATCAAGGATCTCGATGCCCTCCAGGTCGATGCCGTGGTCGGCGGCGACAGCCTGGATCTTCTCGGGGCTACCGAGGAGGATCGGCACACAGATGCCTTCGTCCACCATCTGGGAGACCGCCTGGAGGATCAGGGGGTGGTCGCCTTCGGGGAAGACGACGCGCTTGGGGTTCTCCTTGGCGCGGTTGACCACGCTGCGGATGACGTCCTTGCTGCGGCCCTGGAGGCCCTCAAGGCGCTCGATGTAGGCCTTCATGTCGGCGATGGGCTGCTTGGCGACGCCGGAGTCCATGGCGGCCTTGGCGACGGCCGGGGCCACCCAGAGGAGCACGCGGGGATCGAAGGGCTTGGGGATGATGTATTCCCGGC
>CAIRAS010000467.1 GCA_903876615.1 uncultured Holophagaceae bacterium | reverse complement strand
TAATCATGCCCTTATCAGCTTTTATCGGTGTTCATCGGTGTAAAGATTTTCTTCTCTGCTACGACTGCCTCGGCCGCTGAAGAGGTGTGCTCAGGCGCTCATGGGGTGCTTGGCGAGGAAGCCGAGGATGAGGGTGTTCACTTCGGCGGCTTTCTCGAGGACGACCACGTGGCCGGCGCCGGGGATCAGGTGGAACTCGGAGCCGGGGATGGCCTGGTGCATGAGCTCGCCGTAGCGCCAGGGCTTGAGCAGGTCCAGCTCCGCGGAGACCAGGCAGGTGGGCACCGTGATGCGGCCCAGGTCGGCCTTGACGTCGAACCGCTGGAAGCTCTCGATGAGGCGCAGGGCGGCGGGCAGGTCCAGCTCCGCGTAGCGTGCCTCGGCCATGGGGATGAGGTCCGGCCGCTGCCGAAGGAACGCCTCGGAATAGACATCGGCGTAGATGAGGCGGAAGAAGGCGGGGCCGTCATTGAGCTTGGCCGCCAGCTTCCAGCGCTCGATCATGGCCACCAGCAGGGGATCGCTGTGGGACACCGAGGCGATGATCACCAGGGACTGGCAGCGCTCGGGGTGGTGGATGCCCATGAGGAGGTTCAGCTCACCGCCGTAGGAGGTGCCGACCATGTGCGCCCTGGGCAGGCCCAGGGCGTCCATGAGGGCCACCAGGTCCTTGGTGTGGAGCTCCAGCGAGTAGTCGCTCTCGGGATGCTCACTCCGCCCCTGGCCGCGCATGTCGTAGGTCAGCACGCGGTAGTGCCGGCAGAGGTCCGGCAGCTGGAAGGCCCAGGAGGCGGTGTTCATGAACACGCCGTTGTTGAGGATCAGCAGCTCGCCGTCCTCGCGGCCCTTGAACTCGTAGAACAGCTCGACGCCATTGACCTTCAGGTGGGGCATGGCAGGCCTCCTCAGGCCCCCGGCTGGGCCATGCGCTTCCGCCAGGCGCTGAGGCGGAGCTTGCCCACGATGCCGGCGGGAAACTTATAGACACTCAGGACGAAGAGCAGCCCGAGCCAGAGCAGCCAGCGGTCCGGGTGGACCAGGTCGCGCAGCAGGGGGATCTTGATGGAGGCGCCGCTGGCCAGCTTCATCAGCTCCTGCAGGTAGTTCTGGGCCACGATGAAGATGGCCGCGCCGACCACGGCGCCATACAGAGTGCCCATGCCGCCGATGACCACCATGAGCAGGAGGTCGATCATGATCTCGAAGGAGAGGGACGTATCCGGGCCGTTGTAGCGCAGCCACAGGGCCAGCAGGGCGCCCGCGAGGGTGGCGAACATGGCCGAGAGCACATTGGAGGAGGTCCGGTAGGACACGGTGCGGTAGCCCAGGGCCTCGGCGCGGAACTCGTTCTCGCGGATGGCCTGGAGCACGCGGCCGAAGGGCGAGTTGACGATGCGCAACATGACCAGGAACAGCACCACCGTCACGGCGATCAGCAGGTAGAAGGTGATCAGCTTGCCGTCCAGCGACACGCCCAGGAAGGGGGCCTCCCGCAGCGAGAAGCCGGGCGTGAGGAGCTCGGGCACCTTGAAACTGAGGCCATCCTCGCCGCCTGTGATCTCCGAGAACTGGGAGGCCATGGTCTGGAAGGCGCTGGCCACGGCAAGGGTGATCATGGCGTAGAACATGGCCTTCACCCGGAGGCTGAAGAGGCCGATGACCAGGGACAGGGCCAGGGAGATGACCAGGGCCGCCACGACCCCGACCGCCACCCCCTTCCAGGTGGGACCCATGCGGGTGAGGGCGATGGCGACACCGTAGGCGCCGATGCCGAAGAACATGGTGTGGGCGAAGGACACGATGCCGGTGTAGCCCAGCAGCAGATCGAAGCTGGAGACCAG
>CAIRAS010000466.1 GCA_903876615.1 uncultured Holophagaceae bacterium | reverse complement strand
TGAGCTGGCAGCGGCTGCGCAGCGCGGGGTTCAGGTAGAAGGCGGGGTTCTCGGTGGTGGCGCCGATGAGGATGGCCTCGCCGCGCTCCAGGTAGGGCAGCAGGATGTCCTGCTGGGAGCGGTTGAACCGGTGGATCTCATCCAGGAAGACCACCGGCGGCACCCCCCGGAAGAGCGGCATGGCCTTACTCTCCTGGAGGAACTTCTTCAGCTCCGCAGCGCTGCCCCCGGCGCCCGAAAACTCCATGAACCCGTGGCCCGTGGCCTCAGCCAGGATGCGGGCCAGGGTCGTCTTGCCCGTGCCCGGCGGGCCCCACATCACCATGGAGGGCAGGCGGCCGCCGGCGGTGAGGCGGGTGAGGGCGCCCCTGGGGCCCAGCAGGTGATCCTGGCCCACCACCTCGGTGAGGGTGGCGGGGCGGAGGCGCTCGGGCAGGGGGATATGGGACATGGACACTCGAAGCTTAACCTAGGGGACTGTCTGCCCAAACGGAACGGCCCGCTGTGCTAGGCTCCCCCCATGAACCAGCCGCCAGCCTTCGAACGGGACCCCACCCTCGCCGCCCTGGAGACGCGCGTTCTCCATGCGGGGGAAGAGCAGGGGCGGCCCTTCGTGGTGCTGGAGGACACGGTCTTCTATCCCGAAGGCGGGGGCCAGCCCTGTGATCTGGGTACCGTGAACGGACACCCGGTGGTGGACGTCCAGAAGTCCGGCGGCGAGATCCGGCACTACCTGGAACGGGCGCTGCCGGTCGGACCCGCCGCGCTGGTCCTGGACTGGGCCCGCCGCTTTGACCACATGCAGCAGCACACGGGTCAGCACCTGCTGACGGCCGTGGCCCAGGACCGCTTCCAGTGGGCCACCACGGCCTTCCATCTCGGCCCCTCGGTCTGCGACATCGAGCTGGCTACGCCCGGGATCTCTCCGGCGGCCCTGGAGCGCCTGGAGGAGGCCGTGGCCACCGAAGTGCGGGCCCACCGCGAGGTGGCCGCCCGCTGGGTGAGTCCTGAGGCCTACGCCCTGGAGCAGGTCCGGTCCCGGGGCTTGCCCGAGGGTCATGCCGGGGCCATCCGCCTCGTGGGGATCACCGGGGTGGACCTGAACACCTGCGGCGGCACCCACCTGCGCCACACCGGCGAGATCGAGGCCCTGAAGCTGCTGGGGACCGAGAGCATCCGCGGGGGGACCCGGCTCTTCTACGTGGCCGGCGGCCGGGCCCGCCACCGCCTCGGCGCCCACGAGCAGCGCACGGCGGCGCTGCGGGCCCTGCTGGGCGCCCCGGACGAGGAGCTCGTCCCCACCCTCCAGGCCCGACTGGATCAGGCGCTGGCCCTGGAGAAGCGGCTGCGCCGCACGGAAGATGAGCTGGCAGAGAGCCTGGCCATCGGCCTGGCAGCCCACCCTGAGGCCCTGGTGGAAGCCCACCTGGAGGGGCGGGACGCGGGCTTCCTCCAGAAGCTGGCTCGGGGCACCCTCGCGCTGGCTCCGGCCAAGGCCGTCTTCCTCACCACGGAGGGGGCGGGGCAGGGCCTCTTCCTGCTCAGTGCGGGCGACGCCTCGACCCTGGACGTGCCCGCAGCGGGCAAGGCCGTGGCAGCCGCTCTCGGCGCCAAGGGCGGTGGTTCCGGTCGGACCTTCCAGGGCAAGGCGCCCAGTCTCGCGGGACGAGCCGAGGCCCTGGCCAGCCTGCGGTGCCCCCCCGGGTCCTGAACACCCATTTGTCCGCCAGATCCCACTGAGTAGTCCCACCACCATGATCCCCTGCCGGGCATCTCGGCACCTGGGTTGGGATGAAAAGATTTCGTGCCAGGCCTTCGTGTCCTTAGTGGAGATTCTTGGGCTGCCGCGTATGGTCCTGGCCGCCTGGGTTCATCCTGCGCTGCCTGGGCGAAAGGGCTCAGGCCTCGGGCGCCGCTTCTGGCAGGTAGATGTGGAGGGTGGTGCCCTGGCCTTCGGTGGACTCGGCGAGGATGGTCCCGCCCTGGGAGCGGATGAGGGTGTCGCACAAGGCCAGACCCAGTCCCATCCCCTTCTGGCTGCCCCGGTCCTTGGTGGAGAAATAGGGCTCGAAGATCATCGGGAGGTGCTTGGGGGCAATGCCGCTGCCCGTGTCCCGGAACTGGATATGCAGGTACCGCCCCGGGCGGAGGGGAGTCTGCTCCCGCTCGGCCAGGGCCCGGGTTTCGGTCGAGATGACGAGGCTGCCGCCCGAGGGCATGGCCTCGCAGGCGTTGGTGGCCACGATGGTGAAGACCTGGCGCAGGGCGGTCTCATTGAAGTGGACGGCGCAGGGCTCAGCGCTGAAGTGGTACTCCACCTGTGTGCGAGTCCCGGCGAGGATCGTGCTGACGGAATCCCGGATCAGGGTGTCCAGCGCTCCCAGGCGATCCGTGGCCTCGGCCCCCACGGCGAGGGTGTAGAGCCGCCGGGCCAGGATCCGAGCCTGCTCGGAGCTCCGATCGGCGATCTCCAGGCTGCGGTGGGCTTCGCTCTCGGGGGGCAGCTTCATCTTGGCCAAGGTGAAGGCGGAGAGGATGGCCTGCAGCAGGTTGTTGAAGTCGTGGGCGATGCCCGAGGTGAGGATTCGGATGCTCTCCTGGTGTTTCAGCCGCTGGGCTTCGGCCTCCAGCCAGCCCTTCTGCCGGAAGAGTTCTTCGCCGAGCAGGCGGTGGGCGCACTCCAGCAGCGCATCCTCGAGCCGCTCGATCCGGATCGGCTTCACGACGTACTTCTCAATGCCGATCTCGATGGACCGCAGCAGGTAGTCCGTCTGCTCGAAGGCCGTGGTGACGATGATGGGCACGGTGGGGGACAGCTTCCGGATTTCCTCGGCCATGGTTAGGCCGTCCATGACCGGCATGAGCACGTCCGTGATCACCATCTGGACGGGCTGGGTGCGGAAGATCTCGAGGCCCTGGGCGCCATTGGTCGCCGTGATCATCTTGCCGACCCGACGCTTGAGGAACATCTCTGTCTGCGCGCGACCCAGGTCGTCGTCCTCGACGTAGAGCACGGTGAGTGACTTCAGGAACTCAGCGTCCTGGGTGTCACGGCTCATGGGATACCTCCTGCAAGTGGAAGGCGGATGACGAATTCGGCACCAGCTCCCTTGTTGTGGCCTTCCAGCCGCCCATCCATATTGCGCTCGATGATCTGTTTTGACATGTAGAGTCCGATGCCGGTGCCAAGTTCTTTCGTCGAGAAATAGGGCTCGAAGATCTTGTCCAGAATCTCCACCGGAATTCCCCCGCCATTGTCCTGGACACTCAGGCAGCCCATCCCGTGGCTCTCGGAGGTGGTGAGGGTGACGCGGCCTGTAAGGTGGCCGGACTGCTGGATGGCCTGCTGGGAGTTGCTCAGGAGGTTGAGGATCACCTGGGAGAACTCATTGGGAAACCCGAACAGCTGCAGGTCTCGGGGGACATGGATCTCGATGGTGATGTTGCCCGTGCGGAAGCCCGCAGCGACCAGGGTGACTGCCTGCTGGATCTGGGCCTGGACGGAGAAGACGGTCTTCTCCTTCTCGGGTCTGAAGAAGTTCCTGAAGTCGTTGATGGTGGAGGACATCTTCTGGACGAGGGCCGTGCCGTCCGCCACAGACTTGTCGAGCAGCTCAGGCTGCATCTCTCCGAAGGCGTAGGCGTCCTTGAGGTTCGAGAGCAGCAGGCCCAGCGCGTTCAGGGGCTGGCGCCACTGGTGGGCGATGTTGCCGATCATCTCACCCATGGCGGCCTGGCGCCCCTGGGTGATCAGCATCTGGTCCTTGGTGCGGATCTCCTCCAGGGCCTGGTTGACGCGGTCGTCCAGGGAGCGGTTCAGCTCCTCAAGCAGAGCCTGCCTTAGGCGGATCTCGATCTCGAGTTTGGCCCGCTCGGTGATGTCCTGGATGATGCTGAAGAGCACCTGGCGGCCGAGGATC
>CAIRAS010000465.1 GCA_903876615.1 uncultured Holophagaceae bacterium | reverse complement strand
GGTGGCGGACTTGATGAGGCGGGCGCGGTCGGCATCGTTGCCGAAGACCACGCGGCCATCCTTCACCATGCCCATGACCACCTGCTCGCGGCGGAAGGCCTCGTGGGTGGTGACGTCTGCAGGATCCCACTTGGTGTAGGGGTGGCTCCAGGTGGCGATGACGCCCTTCACCGGCTCCTTCAGGTCTTCCAGGGCTTCCTTAATCTTCTTGGTGTCAGTGCTGCCGGCCTGCTTCACGGCGGCGGCCAGGATGTAGAGCGCGTCATAGCCCTGGGCCGCGGCCACAGCGGAGGGAATGCGCTCCACCTTGTAGGCCTTGTGGTAGCCGTCGATGAAGGCCTTGGACTTGGGGGTGATGGCCTCCTCGATGAAGGTCTGGGGCATGAGGGTGCCGTTGCCGTTCTTGCCGGCGTTGTCGATGTAGTTGGACATGGAGAGCGTCCAGCCGCCGATGAGGGGCGCCTTCATGCCGATCTTGGCCATGCCGTTGGAGACGGCGGCCAGCTCGGGTCCGATGGCCCAGATCAGGATGGCCTCGGCTCCGGCGGACTTTGCCCGCAGCAACTGCGCAGTCATGTCCTTGTCGCCGATGTTGAACTTCTCCTGAGCCACCACCGTCAGCTTGTTGCCCTGCTTCTTGATCTGCTCCAGCATGTCGTCCCGGCCGGATACGCCGTAGTTGGTGGAGTCGAAGACCACAGCCACCTTGGTGAACTTGCGGTTGGTGGCCTCTTCCACCACCATGGCCGACTGGATGCCGTCATAGGCTGCGAAGCGGAAGATGGAGTTGTCCTTCACGCCGGGCTTGTCGGGCTTATTGGCCCACTGCGTCATGGAGGCGGAGCCCGCGGCGGGGCAGATGATCTTGGTGATGCCCTTCTCCTGCAGGTGCTTGTCGCCGGCCATGCAGACGCCGGTGTTCACGGTGCCGATGACGCCGGAGAGGTCGCTCATGGCAGCCAGCTCCTGGGCGATGAGGGCGCCGCGCTCGTTCTTAGCCTCGTCATCGCGCTCGATGATCTCGATCTTCATCTTCTTGTTGCCCACCTGGATGCCGCCGGCGGCATTGATCTCGGCGATGGCGAGCTTGGAGCCGTCCCGCGCGGAGGTGCCCATGGGCGCAGAGCCCCCGCTGAAGGGGCCGGTGAGGGCGATCTTGACCGTGTCGGCTGCCTGGGCGCCTGAAGCCGCTACCAGGAGCAGTCCGCAAAGGGTCTGCCTGAACATCGTTTCCTCCTGAGATGCATTGGATTGAGAGGGAGTTCTGGACGAAAGCATAGCGGCCCTTGGGCTGCCAGGGAAGCTTGCCTCTTTTATTCCAAGCCTGCGTAGGGAAGTTCAGATTATTGCGGCGAGAACCCATGCCAGGAGGGCTTCTCCTCTGGCGACCTTTTGCTCCGCTATGTACAGGGGCAGCTCCAGGACTTGGGTGTGGGCCGGCGTCAGTTTCACGGCGTCTTTCTGGGTGCAGACCAGCCAGGTCGCCCCTTCGGAACGGGCCCGGACCTGCAGCCGCTGCAGCTCGGTGGGCGAAGGCCCGCGGTGGTCGGGGAAGCTCCAGGAGCCGCACCAGGGCTGCCCCGCCAGCAGCAGGTCCGCGTAGAAGGCCTCGGGGTGGCCCAGGCCGCACCAGGCGAAGGCTGGGCCCTGGTCTGCGAGGGGCAAGGGAGAAGCTTCTCCGGTCCCCCAGCGGCGGAGCGCGCCCAGGGTGAAGTCCACCCAGAAGATCGGACCGCCGGAGCCATGGTGGGACCACCAGGCTTCGATGCGGTCCCGGTCCTGCACTCGAGCGGCCCGGGTCACCACCAGGGCGTGCGCCCGCCGGGCACTCTCCACCGGCTCGCGCAGGTCGCCCAGGGGCAGCATCCGGCCATCCCCCCAGGTGCGGACACCATCGAGCACCAGCAGGTCCAGGTCGCGGTGCAGCGCCCGGTGCTGGAAGCCGTCATCCAGCAGTAGGCAGCGCAGGTCCGGCCGCTGGGACAGGGCGCGCAGGGCTGCGGCATGGCGCTTGCGGCCGACCACCACCCGGTGCGGCCCGAGCGCTTGGGCCATGAGCAGCGGCTCGTCCCCGGTCTGCCGCGGATCCGAGTCCGGCTCGACGCTCATGGGATCCACGGACCGGCGCCCGCCGTAACCCCGGGACAGCACGGCGTTGGTCCAGCCTGCGGCTTCCAGGCCCTGGGCCAAGAACAGCGTCAGCGGCGTCTTGCCTGTGCCACCCGCGCTGAGGTTGCCCACGGAAATCACGGGAACGGGCACGCGTTCTGCCCGCTCGGGATGGGCGTCGAAGCTCCGGTTCCGCGCACGCACCACCGCCCCGTAGAGGGGTGCCAGCGGGGCGGCCAGGTAGCGCAGAATGGACATAGCAAGAGATTAACGGAGGTATTGATGAGTGAGGGCATCCTGCTCGCGAAGGTGGCCCGGGGCACCCTGCTCCCGGAGGCCGCTCGGGTGGTCCGGCTCCAGGAGGCCCTGCCCCAGATCCGGGCCGCCGTGGCGGGCGAGACCGACGAGGTGGCGCTCGAGGCCACCCTCGCCTGCCTGCTGTGGGAGACCCTCGTCCAGACCAACTGGTGCGGGTTCTATCGGCAGGTGGAAGCGCGGCTGCTGGCGGTCGGTCCCTACCAGGGCGGCATGGGCTGCCTGCGCATCCCCTTCGACCGAGGCGTCTGCGGGGCCTGCGCCCGGACCGGCCTCACCCAGCTGGTGGCCGATGTCCACGCCTTTCCCGGCCACATCGCCTGCGACGGGGCGACCCGCAGCGAACTGGTGATTCCCGTCAGGGTTGGGGATCGGGTGGTGGCGGTCCTGGATCTGGACAGCCCGCACCTGGACGGCTTTTCCCCTGCCGAGGCCAGGATTCTTGAGGATCTGCTGGCCTGCACCTTCCGGTGAGGTTCCTCTCGGCAAAGTTCCTGCGGGCCGGGCGCTGAGGTAACCTAGGACCATCTCCGGGACCCCGATGGCCGAACCCAGCTTCATCGAACAAAGCAAGCTGCGCTTCCGCGAGGGGGAACTCATCTTCCGCAAGGGAGAGATGGCCCAGCAGATGTATGTCATCCTCTCGGGCCGCGTCCGGCTGTACGTCTCGGAAGAGCCGTCGGGCGAGTGGGCCGAGGAACTGTCCAAGGGGGACTTCTTTGGCGAGGGCAGCCTCCTCGAGGCCCTGCCGCGCCAGCACACGGTGCTGGCCCTGGAGGACTCGGACCTCATTGCCATCAACCGGGGCACCTTCCTCCGCATGATCCGGCAGAACCCGGAAGTCTCCGTGAAGATGATGCAGCGCCTCGTCCAGCGCCACCGGGAGCTTGGCGAGCGCGTCGAGGCCCTGGATGCCAGCCGTCCCGCCAAGGCCCCCGTGGGCGGACCAGTGGCCAGCCTGGTGTCGGTGCTGAGCGGCAAGCCCCATCCCATCCTCTCGCACGGTTCCCTCATCGGGCGCTTCGATCCCACCACGGGGGTGCACCCCGACATCGACCTGACGGAGGAGGACCACAACCTGAGTGTCTCCCGCCGCCACGCCCGCATCCTCTGCGAACATGGCCACTACTTCCTGCTGGAGGAACCCGGCGTCGCCAACGGCACCTTTGTGCGCGGCGAGCGGATCCTCCCCGGCGAGCCCCGGGAGCTCAAGCCTGGCGACCGGGTGGGGTTCGGCATGGTGGTGCTCTTCTTCGAAAAGACTTAACTTCTCCTCTGCAGCATGAAGTCCGGAGGTGAGGCCATGGGAACCGACCTACACGTAGAGGTCTGGCAGGATGAGCACGGCTGTCTGCGGGAGCTGGTGCAGTTCGCCCTGGATGAGATCGGCGGCGCCTGCATCATCCGCGAGCGCAACAGCCTCGACGCGCTGGATGGCGATGCCTATGAAGGCGATACCGTTGTCGCGCGTTTCGGCGATCCCGAGGATGCCCGGGACTTCCTCCGAGACGAGGGCTTCGACCCGCTGTAACCTAGGCCTGGCGCAAGCTTCGGGAGCCAGCCCATGAACTCACTCTTCACCCCGGCCGACCGGGAAGCTTTGTCCCTGCGTCTGGCGGAACTGGAGCCCGGCACGCCGCGCCGCTGGGGCACCATGGAGCCCGCCCAGATGCTGCTGCACTGCTCCATCGGTCTGGAAGTGGGCACCGGGGACCGGCCCATGCAGCAGGTCTTCCTCGGGAAGCTCATGACCCCCTTCCTCCGCGGCCGGGTATTCGGAGACCAGCCCTTCATGCGGAAGGTGCCGACGGATCCGAACTATGTGGTGCGCGGTGCCTGCGACTTCGACGCTGAGCGCACCCGCCTGGCCACCCTCATCGACCGCTTCGTCCAGCGCGGCCCCGAGCGTGCCGCCCAGGCCATCCACCCCTTCTTCGGCCAGCTCCAGGGCCACGAGTGGGGCATCCTGATGTACAAGCATTTGGATCATCATTTGAGGCAGTTTGGGATTTAGGCCCGCTCCAAAAAGAGGCCCGGCAACCGCCGGGCCTCTTTTTGGAGATGAGAACAGCTTCTAGTTGGAACCAATCCCCATCGCCTTCGCGGCCTTGGTGAGCTCGGGGACGACTTCGAAGAGGTCTCCCACGATCCCGTAGCTCGCCAGCTTGAAGATCGGCGCCTCGGAATCCTTGTTGATGGCGACGATGAACTTCGAGCCGCTCATGCCGGCGATGTGCTGGATGGCGCCGCTGATGCCGCAGGCGATGTAGAGGGTGGGGCTGACGACCTTGCCGGTCTGGCCCACCTGCATGCTGTGGGGCAGGCCC
>CAIRAS010000464.1 GCA_903876615.1 uncultured Holophagaceae bacterium | reverse complement strand
TGGGCGACCACCAGCAGCAGGTCTGCGGGCCAGGGGAGACGGCGCGTGGCGGGCTTGCCGCCGCGGCCCGGCACCACCACCTGCAGGCCGCCCCGCAGGGACGGCACCACATTGTCCAGGTGAATGCCGCCGCTGGTGAGGCCCTCGGTGCGACCCGTCAGGTCCACCAGCTCAGCGATCTCCAGCGGGTCGCCGTAGAGGGCCTGGAGAGCGGCGATGGCGGCCACGATGGAGCTGGCGCTGGAGCCCAGGCCGCTGGCCACGGGCAGGCGTTTCTCCAGGGTGATGGCGAGGGGTCCCGCCTCCCCGCCGTGGGCCACCAGGGCCTCGCGGAAGAGGTCCCGGGCGCGCAGGGCGAGGTTGGGCCGGGTGTCCCCGGCGAGGGCCGCAGCATAGGCGCCCACCAGGCGGAAGCTGTCCTGGGCGGCGGGGGCGACGTGGACCAGGTCCCCGAGGAGGCTGCCGTCCAGCGGTGCCAGGGCCGCGCCCAGCAGGTCGAAGCCCGCGGCGACGTTGCCGATGCTCGCGGGGGCGTAGGCCACCACGCCCGCGGGCGGAAGGTCAGCGTAGGCCAGCATCAGTGCCTCCTTGCGGGGCGGGCGCCGGGGGGCACCAGCCGCAGGACATCCGCCAGCACCCCGGCGGCGGTGACCTCGGCCCCCGCCCCGTAGCCGCGGATCACCATGGGATGGGGCTGGTAGCGCTCGGTCAGCAGGGCCAGGGCGTTCTCGCCGCCCTTGATAGGGACGAAGGGATGGTCGGCCGGCACGGCCAGCAGGCCCACGCGACAGCCTGCCTCGGACAGGCTGCCCACGTAGCGGAGGGTCTTGCCCTCGGCCTTGAGGGTCGCCAGGCGCTGCCGGAAGGACTCGTCCAGGGAGGGCAGGCGGTCCATGAACGAGGGGATGTCGCCGGTGGCGTCGAAATCGGCGGGGAGGAGGCCCTCCACCACCACGTCGGCCAGTTCCAGCTCCATGCCGCACTCCCGGGCCAGGATGATGAGCTTGCGGGCCACATCCATGCCGCTGAGGTCGTCCCGGGGATCGGGCTCGGTGAAGCCGCTGTCCTTGGCTTTGCGCACGGCCTCGGACAGTGGCACGCCGTCCCCCAGCAGGCCCAGGATGTAGGACATCGAGCCGGACAGGATGCCCTCGCCGCGCAGGACGCGGTCGCCGGTCAGGACCAGGTTCTTCACCGTGTCGATGATGGGCAGGCCCGCGCCGACATTGGCTTCGTAGAGGAAACGCAGCCCCCGCCGGGTGGAGCGCTTGCGCAGCTCGCGGTAGAAGTCCTGGGTGCCGCTGTTGGCCTTCTTGTTGGCGGTGACCACATGGAAGCCGGCGTCGAAGAGCTCGACGTAGCGGGCGGCGAGGTCGCCGCTGGTGGTGCAGTCCACCAGCACGGGCAAGGCCGGGGGGCCGCTGCGCACAGTGTCCAGCAATTGGTCCAGATTCATGGGGCCGGCCTTCGGCAGGTCCTCCCGCCAGCGGCCGAGGTCGAGGCCCTTGGGGTCCGTGAGCATGAAGCGGCTGGTGGCGATGGTCACCACGCGGAGATCGAGGCCCTGGGCCGCCAGCTGGTCATGCTGCCGCTGGATCTGGCCCAGCAGGCTACCGCCCACGTTGCCCGCGCCGAGCAGGTGCAGGTCCACCACCACCTTGGCCTGGAAGAAGCGACGGTGGATGTGGACCATGGCGCGGGCGCCATCGCGCTCATCCACCACGGCGGAGATGATGCGCTCGCTGGCGCCCTGGGCGATGGCCACCACGTTGCAGCCCACTTCCGCCAGGGCGTCGAAGAAGGTCCCGGCCACGCCAGCCCGGGTGCGCATGCCGTCGCCGACGATGCTCAGCACGGCGAGTCCCCGGCGCAGGTCCACGGGATCCAGGAAGCCTGCGGCCAGCTCGCCCGGGAAGGCCTCCTGGATGGCCGCCACGGCGCCCGGGCCCTCGGCCCGGCGCACGGCGAAGCAGATGGAGAGCTCGGAGGAGCTCTGGGTGATGAGCACCGCGGAGATGCCCTTCCGGGCCAGGGCGCTGAAGACGCGGCCCGCGATGCCGGGCGTGCCGGGCATGCCGGGACCCGTCAGATTCACCACAGAGAGGTCCCCCAGGAAGGACAGCCCGCGCACGCCGCTGGGCGGGGGCGGCACTTCCTCGCGGATGATGGTGCCCGGGTGGGCGGGGTCGAAGCTGCTGCACACCCGCACCGGGATGCCCCGCTCCCGCACCGGGGGGATGGTCTTGGGGTGCAGGACCTTGGCGCCGAAGAAGGAGAGCTCCATGGCCTCCTCGAAGCTGGCCTCGGGCAGGGGGAAGGCCTCGGGCACGAGACCGGGATCGGCGCTGTAGAGGCCGGCCACATCGGTCCAGATCTCCAGCAGGTCCGCGCCAAAGGCGGCGGCGGCCAGGGCCGCGCTGTGGTCCGAGCCGCCCCGGCCCAGGGAGAGGATCCGGCCGTGGCTGTCGCCGCCGAAGAAGCCGGGCAGCACCCAGAGGCTCTCCGGACCGGCCTTCAGGGGAGCGAAGGCCGCGTCGATGGCCGCCATCACCGGCCGGGCCTGGAGGGGGTCCCCCTCCACCCGGATGTAGGTCACGGGATCCAGGTAGCTCGGCGCCAGGCCCCGGGCCCGCAGCAGGCCCATGAGGATGGCGCAGGAGGCGCGCTCGCCGAGGCTCGACACCTGGGCCAGCACCGACGGTGGGCCTTCTTCCAGGAGCGCCATGCCGTGCAGCAGGCGGCGCCCCAGGGTCTCCAGGGCAGCCAGCTCCTCCCGGACCCTGTCCGCTTCGGGACCCAGATCCGCAGCCATGGCCGCCACCACCTCGACGTGCCGATCCCGGTAGGTCTCCAGCAGGCGGTCCGCCTCCTCGCGGTTGGGCACCCGGCCGCCGTGCAGCAGCAGGTTGGTGATGCCCGACATGGCCGAGGCCACGACACAGACGCGGTGGGTGGTCCGGGCGGCGGCGGCGAGCTCCACGGCGGCCCGCAGGCGGACGGCACCGCCGAGGCTGGTGCCGCCGAATTTCATGACGCGGATGGC
>CAIRAS010000463.1 GCA_903876615.1 uncultured Holophagaceae bacterium | reverse complement strand
TTAATAAATAATATATTAATCAATTTATATCAAAATATTTTAAGATAATCATCAAGGATCCCTCTTATTTCCCTGATCAGGGTTGCCCGATTCTAAAAGAGATGAGACTTCCCAATGGCAGAGACAACAAGCTACCGAATCGGCATTGCGGTCTACCACGCGCTGGGGGATGTGCTGAACCTCACGCCGGTGGCCCGGCAGCTGCGTCATGATCACCCGGAGGCGCACATCCAGTGGTTCACCTCCAAGGCGTGCGAACCCGCCCTGCGGCACAACCCGGACTTAGATGAGGTCGTGATTCAAGAGGGTGAGTGGGCTGACCTGGATGCGGGCATCCTCTCTCTGGCGGAGTCTGGCGACTTCGACGACTTTTACGCTCCCGCGCCCTACCTGAACTACGAAGCCGCTCCCGGCGGGTCCCTCTGGGACCTCTACCGGGCCGCACCGGGTCTCGACTGGACCGAACCGGTGGTGCCTGTGCTGCAGCTCACGCCGGAAGAAATTCAGGAGGCCCGGGCTTGGTGGGATGCCCTGGAGCCCGGCCCACGGATCTTGATTGAATGCGATGCCCACAGCCAGCAGAGCCCCTGGTCCTTGACCACCGTGGACCTGGTCCACGAGCTCCTGGGGGGGCTGAATCCCCTCTATGTCTTCACGGCCCGGGACCTCCCCGCCGAGGTGGCTCGGATTCAGAGTCTGGGCGGGCGCGCCGTTCACTGCGGCCTCCCCTGGCGACTGAATGCCGAACTGTTCAACCGCTGCGATGCCTTCCTGGGGATCTCCAGCGGCATCAGCGCCCTCACGGGCAGCACGGCCTGTCGAGTGGACGTCCCCTCCGTGGAATTCGTTCGTGGTGAGCACTGGTCCACGGCGGGCCTGGGCCGCCATCGGCGGCGCCGCTTCGCGTATTCCGAGGGTCGGTACCGGGCCGCGCTGCAGGCCCTTTCCCTGGAGCTGTCCGGGGCAGCGTCGCTTCCTAATTTCGAGAGCCGCGTCGTCTCCCTCGGCGCCACCGGCAGGGGGCGCGAGCGCATCGCCTGCCCGGGCTGCGGCGGCGGGCGCTCCGAACTGCTCCTGGCTCCAGACATCGGGCAGTGTTCCGACTGTGGGCTGACCTACCTTCAGGAACGGCCGGACCCCGCTGCCATGGAGGCCTACTACCGCAAGGTCTACGCCGTGGGCGAGCCCACCGCCGCCCCCTCGGTGCGGGTGCCATCCTCGCTGCAGGAGCTGGAGGAGAGCCCGGCCTTCCTGGGTGCTCGGCGGGAACCGCTGGTCACCGAAGCGCTGGCGCGCCTGGAGGGTCAGGCGAAGAAGGTCGTGGACGTCGGCTGTGGCTGGGGCGCCCTGCTCCTGGGCGCCCAGAAGCGGGGTCTGGCCGGCACCGGCTTCGAGTTCACGGAGCCCAACGTGGCCTATGGACGGACTGCACTCGGGCTGGATATCCGGAGCGAGGCCTTCCCGGGGGCCCAGCTTCCTGGCGGCTCTGCGGACCTGGTGACCTTTGTCCATAGCCTCGAGCATGTTCCTGACCCCCAGACCTACCTCGACAAGGCAGCGCATATCCTGCGCGAGGGAGGCATCCTGGCCGTGGTCGTGCCCAACATCGAGAGCCTCGGCTTCCGGGGCATGGGCGAGGCTTGGCCCTGGCTGGAGCGCCAGTGGCACTACACCCATTTCAGCCGGGCCACGCTGCGCGCCATGGCCATCCAGGCGGGCTTCGAGATCCTCGATTGCCAGACCCGGAGCGGGGACCTGGGTCCCGCGTTCCCCCTCAACCTGCTGAAGCGAGCGGTCCCCGGCGCCTCCGAGCAGGACCTCCAGACCCGTGTCGCAGGGTTCGAGGCCATGGGCCTGGGCGAAGAGATCCGTCTGCTGGCGCGCCGGGTGGGTCCCGACCCGGCGCGTCTGCGGCCCAGACAGAACGGCCCCCGGGTCCTCTGGATCCGCACCGACAGCATCGGGGATGCAGTCCTCGCCAACGCCATGCTGCCAGCCCTGGCGGCGGCTTATCCAGGCCTGCAGCTCACCGTGGTCTGCCAGGCCTTCACCGCGCCCCTCTACGAGGCCTGTCCCCACGTCACAGACATCATTGCCTATGACCGCACCCGGGCGCTCCAGGACGAGGCTTACCGCCTGGGAATCGCCCGGCGGATCATGGCTGTTCATGCCGACCAGTGCCTGCACAGCGTGCACAGCCGGGAGGCCCTGGGGGACATCTGGGTCCACGCGTCCGGCGCGCCAGTGCGGGTGGGATTCGGTGACGACCTCTGCAACATGACCCAGGCCGAGCATGACCAACTGGATTCCATCTACACCCAGCTCATTCCTGGCCTGGAGCCCACGGCCCTGGAGATGGACCGTCACGCAGCCTTCCTGGACGCCCTGAGCATCCCTCACGATCCCCTGAGCCCGCAGGTCTGGCTGAAAGAGGCCGATCGCGCCGAGGCCCGGGGTGCGCTGGCAGCCCAGGGACTAACGCCGGAAAACACGGTGGTGCTCTTCCCCGGGGCGCAGTACGCGCCGCGTCGCTACAGCGGTTATGGCGAGGCCCTGCGGCAGGCCCTACCGCCGGGCTTCCGGGTGGTTGCCATCGGGACCCAGGCCGAGCGCACCCTGTGCGCCAGCCAGCTGGAAGGACTTGGCGGCTCGGCAAACTTGGCGGGAGAGCTGCCCCTGCGGGCCTCCATCGCCCTGCTGGCCTGTGTGCCGTTGGCCATTGGGGCCGAGTCGGGACTCGCCCAGGCCTGCGTCGCTCTGGGCACGCCGCACGTGGTGGTCATCGGGGGTGGCCACTTTGGCCGGTTCCTGCCCTACAGTCCCCTCAGCGCGCTCGTGGCCCGACCCCTGACCTGCTATGTCTGCAACTGGGCCTGCCCTTATGCCAGCGCCCATTGCATCACGGACGTGGCACCCGAGATCCTGGCCGCCGCCATTCGGGCCACCCTCACGGGGATCGGGGACCGGCCCCGACTTTTCGTTCCGCCCCCGGCCCCCGGACCCGGGAAGGACCCGGAGCCTCTGGACCTCGCACCCCTCTTGGATGCCGCTTTGGTGGAGCTGGTCCAGGTGGAACCGGCAACGGTGCTCCTGGCGGACCTGCCAGTGCTGGAACCCGTGCTCACGGTGTTCTGCGGCGTCTGGCACAAGGACCCCCAGCGCCAGGCCCTGCTGCTGGGCCATCGGGCCTGCCTGGCCCGCCAGACAGTACCGGTGCGTGCGCTCTACGTGTTCGACGGTGGAGATCTCCCCCCCGCGGGCCTGGACGCCGACTTCCTTGCCTGCAGTCGCCCCTTGGCGCTCTACGAGGCCTGGGACCTGGCGCTCCAGTCCATCCGCACACCCTACGTCATGAACCTGAACCTCGATGACCGCCTCTGTCCGGACGCCGCGGCCCGCATCATCGAGGCCCTGGACCAGGGTGCAGACCTGGTTGGAGGCGAGTGGCGCATCTGTTTTTCCCAGCAGGAGACCGATGCCACCCCCTTCAGTCATGCGGCGGAGTCGCTGCCCTTTCATCCCGAGTGGCCGCCGGTTCCTGGCCGTTCGGTCCGGCTGGGGAGTGGCTCAGGAGAGCGGGGGACCTTTGGCCCAGCCACAGCCTGGCGCATGGCCCTGCACCGGAAGATCCCCCACTACCCATGGCGCTTTGGGGACGACAGCCCGGTGAAGATCATCGGCGACGCCCTCTGGTGGCAGATCCTGATCGAGTCAGGCATGCGGATGGTCCGAATCCCCAGTCTGCTTGGTCACTATTTCAGCCACCCGGGGGAGCAAGCGGAATTTCGGAACCCAGCCGAAAACGAGCATGAGAAGGTCCGGCGGGTCGGGCTGCGCGTGCTCTAGGTTCTGCACGGATCAGTCATAGGGCTGGTAGGACTTTTCCTCCACGAGTTCCGAGCCCAGGAGGAGGTTGATCTCTCGCTTGAGGGCAGCCCGCTCATCGTTCGTGACATAGACCGACCGGGCCAGCTCCACGAACCGCTGGCCAAAGTCCTTGGCGCGCTCGCAGTCGCGGACCCAGTCCTCGATGTCCCAGAGCCTTGCATTGACACCCTTGAGCCTGGCCTCCAGCCCTGCCAGTGCTGGAGTGGAAGCATGGGCCCGGCTCCAGGCCTCCGCGAGGGCCTCCCGCTCCGCGTGCACGTTCTTCAGCTTTGCGTGGTCTTGAATGTGCTCGGCCTTGATGTCGAGGACCGTGACCTTATCGATCAATTCACCCCAGCTCACCTCGACCAGCACAGACATGGGCGTCTCCCTGCCACCAGGATAGCCAGAGTGCACCCGGGACCATCCGGATGTCCAAAATCGCTGGAGGTTAGCCCCGCAGCGCGGCTTCGGCCCAGGCAATGGTTCGGCGGAGACCCTCTTCCAGGTCCACGCGGGCTTCCCACCCGAAGCGTTCCTTGGCGCGGGTGACGTCCAGTTGACGGCGGGGCTGGCCGTCGGGGAAGTTGGCGTTGAAGCGGAGCTCCCCTCGGTAGCCCACCCGATCGCGGATGGTCTCCGCCAGGGCGCAGATGGTGAGCTCTCGACCAGTGCCAAGGTTCACGGGGTCGGCGCCTTCGTAGCGGGCCATGGCATCACACATTCCTTCCGCGGCATCCTCCACATAAAGGAATTCCCGGCTGGGGGTCCCGGTCCCCCAGAGCTCGACATAGGGGAGCCCTTGGTTTCGAGCCGTGATCAGGCGCAGGATCAGCGCGGGTATGACATGGTTGCTCTCCAGGTCGAGGTGATCCTCGGGGCCATAGAGGTTCACCGGAATCAGGAAGATTCCTCTCAGCCCGAACTCTTTCCGGTAGCCCTGCAACTGGACGAGCAGGGCCTTCTTTGCCACCCCGTAGGGTGCGTTGGTCTCTTCGGGGTAGCCATCCCAGAGGTGCTCTTCACGAAAGGGTACGGGACAGTGTTTCGGGTAGGCGCAGACCGTGCCGGCCACGAGGAGCTTGGGGGTTTCCTTGCGCCGGCAGGCCTCGATGAGGTGCAGGCCCATGACCATGTTCGCGTAGAAGAACGTCCCGGGCTGCCGTCGGTTGGCCCCGATGCCGCCGACGATGCCCGCCAGATGGATGACGCCCTCCGGCCGCTCCCGGTCCAAGAACGCCTCGGCGGCCCCCGGGTCCAGGAGATCCACCTCCCGTCGGCCTGTAGCCATCGGCTTCGCCCCCCGGCGCAGGAGCTCTGCCACCACCGCCCGGCCCAGGAAACCCGTGCCTCCGGTGACCCAGATCCGCCTGTCCTTCAGAGGGAAGGTCTCCTGAAAGCTCATTCGCTGCCCCTCGGGCTCTCCTCTCGACCTGCCAGCTTGAGGAGGAGCTCCCGCTCCGCGAGCTTGAGATCGTTGGCGACCATCATGGCCGTGAGCTGGCGCACATCGGTCTTTGGCTCCCAACCCAGGATCCGTCGGGCCTTGGCGGCATCCCCTTCGAGGTGGTCCACTTCGGCGGGCCGGAAGTAGCGGGGATCGATTTCCACATGCTGCTCCCAGTCCAGGTCGAGGCGCTGGAAGACGAGGACCAGAAAGTCTCGGATGGACAGGCTCTCGCCCGTGGCAACCACGAAGTCATCCGGCTGGTCCTGCTGGAGCATGCGCCACATGGCTTCCACGTAATCCCCTGCGAAACCCCAATCCCGCCGGGCATCCAGGTTGCCCAGGTAGAGCTTCTTCTGCAGTCCAAGCTTGATCCGGGTCGCTGCCCGGGTGATTTTTCTCGTCACAAACGTTTCGCCGCGTCGCGGGCTCTCGTGGTTGAAGAGGATGCCGTTGCAGGCAAAGATTCCATAACTCTCACGGTAGTTGATCATCTGGTAGTGGCTGTAGACCTTGGCGCAGGCATAGGGAGAGCGAGGCTGGAAGCGGGTGGCCTCATTCTGTCTTGGCGGCGCGCTTCCGAACATCTCGGAGCTGCTGGCCTGGTAGATCCGCACCTGGCGATTCGCGTGTTTCTGATAGCTGCGGACGGCCTCCAGCAGGCGGATGATGCCCATGCCGACGACGTCGGCGGTGTATTCCGGCTGGTCGAAGCTCACCCGGACATGGCTCTGCGCCCCCAGGTTATAGACTTCATCCGGTTGGAGATCCTCCATCAATTTCTGCAATCCGGAGCTGTCGGTGAGGTCCCCGAAGTGGAGCTTGAGCTTGGGCGTTTCGTGGGGGTCGCGGTAGATGTGGTCGATGCGCTCGGTATTGAAGGTGGAAGCCCGGCGGATCAGGCCATGAACTTCGTAGCCCTTGGCGAGCAGCAGCTCTGCGAGGTAGCTGCCATCCTGCCCCGTAATGCCGGTGATGAGCGCGCTCTTCTGTTCGGGCATGAATGCCTCCGGTCAGATCATGGGGTCAGGCTGGTGGTGCTGGCTCGCTTTTGGCACCTTCCGGGCAGAAGTCCTTCCCCCGGGGCAGGAATCATTCCAAGTCCTTCATTCCCCGATAATCGTAGTGCATCCGGAGTCCCCCCCTGCTGAAACTCTCCCTCGCCCTGATCGTCCGCAACGAGGCCCCGCATCTGGCGGCCTGCCTGGCGTCGGTCGCGGGGCTGGCGGATGAGGTGGTGGTGGTGGACACGGGGTCTACGGATGGGACCCAGGCCATCGCGGCCTCCGCGGGGGCGCGGGTGCATCAGGTCGACTGGCGGGACGACTTCGCCTGGGCGCGCAACGAGAGCCTGGACCGGTGCTCGGGGGGCTGGATCCTGGTGCTGGACGCCGATGAGCGGTTGGATCGGCAAGCCTTCCCGGTGATCCGTCGAGCGATGAGGGAGGAGGGGGCACTCGGCCACTTCCTGCTCATGCGGAACTACCACGCCAGCGGGGCCCACCTGGGCCTGCACGGCGGCGCCCGGCCCAACCCCGGCGGCCCCAAGGGCACCGAGGGCCTGGGTTTCGTCACGGAGTTCCTGGCGCTCCGCCTCTTCCGCAGGGACCCCCGGATCCGCTACCGGGGCCGTATCCACGAGACCGTGGAGCCCAGCTTCGAGGCGCTGGGTCTCACCCCGAAGGCCCTGCCGGCGGTGATCCACCACCTGGGGAAGGGCGATGCTGATCTCGACCGGGCCAAGCAGGATCGCTACTTCCGCATCGCCCAGGAGGAGGCCGCGGCCCACCCAGGGGAGTTTCGTGCCCAGTTCAACCTCATGCAGGAAGCGGCCATGCTCGAGCGGTGGGCCATTTGTGCCGAGGCCACCCGAGCCTGCCTCCGGCTCGAACCCGAGCCCCCCCTGCGCCTCCGGTTATCGGGGGCCCGGGCCCTCGGAGCCCTCGGAGCACACCAGGAAGCCCTCGCCCTGCTGGCGCGGCCCTCGGGGCCTGAGGCCCTGCCGGCCTTGTGTACCGTGAAGGGAGAGATCCTGGGCGGCATGGGGCAGGTGGAGGCAGCCATCGCGGCCTACCTCGAGGCCATCAACCACCAACCGGCCTTCACGCTGCCCTTCCTGCGCCTCTCGGCGCTGCTCCGGGACCAGGGCGAGCTGGGCGAGGCCCACGCCATCCTCGAGGCTGGGCTGGACCAGAACCCCGGGGACCTCCTGCTCTGGGAGGCGCTGGTGGGCCTGGGCGCCGCCACTCAGGACTTGCCCGCCGCCGCCCGGGATGCCTGGAGTGCGCTTGCCCGATTTCCCTCAGGGGGTCGTGGGCTCTGGCACCAGATCGTTGTGCGGTCGCTCCAGGCTCAGGGTGCGACCGGAGAGGCCCGGTTAGTGCTGGACCGCGGCCTGGCTGCGTTCCCGGGTCAGACCGAGTTGCTTCGATTGGAGCAGGAATTAGCCGACTGAGGGTGGGGCCGAGTCCTGCCCCTGCAGGCGCGCCGCCACCAGGTCCACGCCCAGCCGCTTGGCGGTGGCGTAGAGGGCGGGGCGGGCCAGGCCGAGGCTCTCGGCGGCTTCGGCGGCGCGGTGCCCGCAGGCCTGCAGGGTTTCCAGCAGGAGGCGGCGCTGGAAGGCCCGGGTGGCTTCGTCCCAGGAGCGGGCCTGCGGAACCGGCGCCTCCAGCTCCGGGAAGTGCCGGGGCCGGAGGGTGCCCTCCTCGCAGCGCAGCACGGCGCGCTCCAGGGCATGCAGAAGCTCGCGGATGTTGCCCGGCCAGGGCAGGCGCGCCAGGGCCTGGGGCAGGCCCGGGGCCAGGGCCGGGAGGGGCCGCTTCATGGCCTGCGCCGCCCGGGCTGTGAGGCGCGGGATCAGGAAGGGAAACTCGTGGCGGCGGGCTGCCAGGGGTGGCAACCGCAGCACCGCGCCCTGGAGCCGGAAGAGCAGGTCCCGCCTGAAGGTGCCCGCAGTGGTGAGGTCCTCCAGGGCGCGGTGGGTGGCTGCGGCGAAACGGACATCCACCTTCACCGAGTGGTCCGAGCCCACCCGGCGGACCTCGTGCTCCTGCAGGACCCGCAGCAGCAGGGACTGGAGGCGCGGCGACAGGTCCGCCACCTCGTCCAGGAAGAGGGTGCCGCCCCGGGCCGCCTCGATGGCGCCCCGGCGGTCGCGGTCGGCGCCGGTGAAGGCGCCCTTCAGGTGGCCGAACAGCTCGGACTCGAGCAGGCCTTCGGCGAAGGCCGAGCAGTTCACGGCCACCAGGGGGCCGGGCCGGCCCGAGCGCCGGTGCAGCTCCCGGGCCGCGAGCTCCTTGCCACTCCCAGTGGGGCCCAGGATGAGCACGGGTAGTTCCGAGGCCGCCACGCGGTCGAGCTCCCGCAGCACCGAGGCCAGGGGCTCGCTGCCATCCGTGAGCAGCAGGCCGCCCTCGACCGCAGGTTCGACGGGTCGCTGGGCCCGGAGCAGGGCCAGCCAGGGGGCGAGGAGCCGGGGCTCGAGGGGCGGGGCCACGGCGCTGTCCAGGGCCTGGGCCAGCAGCACGGCCCCCACGGGACAGCCCTCCCAGGTCAGCGGAAAGCCGCGCCAGAGCCAGGGGCCGTGCCCGAAGGGGGCCAGGGTGCCGTCCTTGGCCAGCCGGCCGAGGGCGCCCTCCGGCGGGGCCGCCCCGGTGCCCAGGGTCTGCAGCTGGCCGGCGTCCTCCCAGGTGATCCAGGTGGGTGCCTGGCGCTGGGCCAGCCACGCCTGGAGCAGCGCCAGGGGTGCCGGCGGGGCGGTGTCGGACACCGGTGGCCAGAGGTCCGCGAGCCGCCGCTGGTGCCGGCCCGAGGCGGCCCGGTCGGCGATGGCCTGGAGGGCGAGCAGGGCCTCGGCCCTGCGCTGCGTGGGTACCCGCTCCAGCACCTGGAGCCCCAGCTCGAGGCGCATGATCTGCGTGGGACAGGTCCGCCAGGTGGACCAGAAGGCCTCGGGATCCCCGCAGCCCCGGAAGAGCCGATGCGCCTCCCAGCTGAGCTGTGTCTCCGGATCCGCTTCGGGGGGTGGCGACTCGGTCAGCGGGCCCAGGGCGGCCGTGAGGAACTGGGTGTAGGGGTGGTCCCCGACCCGGTCCAGCCCCTCCCGCACCAGGTCCCAGTCCTCCTGGTCGGCGCCATGGCTGGCCAGGAGTCCCCATCCCTCGGTGAAGTCCGGGTGGGCCTCCACCAGGGCCCGGATCCGCTCCAGCGCCACGCGGGGTTCCAGCTGCACCTCGGCCAGCTGGGCGGTCTCCATGGCCTGCCAAGGCTGCGGGAGGGGCCCGCGCTGGTGGACCCAGCGGCCATGGGCGGGCAGATCCGCCCACTGGAGCGCGGTGACCGCGGCGTTGGAGGCGGCGCGCTCGGCCCAGCCAGCGGCTCCCAGCCGGCCGAAGTGGGCGTGGGCCAGGGTGAAGGCCCGGAGGGCGGCCTCGGGTTCGAAGGCCCGCAGGGCGAGCTGGCCCTTGGCCATCCAGTGGAAGGGATCTGCGCAAGGGTGGGCGTAGGCCTCCCAGGCCGGGTAGCCAGGCTCCGGGGCCGGCGGCAGACCGCCCCAGCGCACCCGCAGCCGGTCCCAGGTCGGGTGCCCTGCTGCGGGTGGCGGCGCGGGTCGGTGGCCGGCCTCCCGGAGGTCTGCCGCCAGTGCTGCCGACCAGCCGACAGGGGACTCGGCGGGGAGCCTCAGGTTCAGGACCTCCGCCAGGGCAGGCTCCGGCGGCGCCCCGGCGCCCAGGTTGCGGGGCACCAGCGGCCCCAAGCCCAGGGGGGAGGCGCCGGGCGCCCGGGTCCAGGCCCGGACGTCCGGCGCCAGCATCCAGGCTCCGCCGGGCAGCTCCCGCAGCCAGGGACAAGCCCGGAAGGGGCGCAGCTCTTCGGGCAGGGCCATCCACAGCAGGGGCTCGGCATGGCGCTGGAGGGCGGGCCAGGGCAGCTCCGGCTGCAGGGGCCCGCTCGGCAAGAGGCGGCCGTCTGCGTCCTGGTGCCCGAGGAGCCCCTCCCACCAGCCCGGGGGCAGGGCCCGGCTCGCCGGGGGGATCAGGTCCAGAAAGGGTGGCAGCTGCAGAACGCCCTGGTCATCGACGGCGCCGAGCACGGCCACCCAGCGCAGCCGCCGGGGCAGGTCCAGCAGCACCGACCCCGCCGCCATCCAGGGGGTCCCATCGCCGCCCAGCAGGGCCTCCCAGGCCCAGGCCAGGAGCTCGTCCTCCCGGGCACCGCGCCTGGTCGCGGCCACGGCGGGGCTGCCATGCCGCAGGCGGGCGATCCAGAGCGGGTCGGGTCGGGGCTCGAAGTGGGTGGGCATCCGGGCGACCTGGGGCCCGACGGACCGGTGGGCCTCCTGCTCCAGGTGGGGCCAGCGTCCCTCCCGGCCGCCCAGGAGCCAGGCCTGGCTGATGGCCGCGAGGGCCCAGGGCAGGTCCCCCCAGCGGCGGCCCCGATCGAGCCCCCAGGGCGCCTTCCAGTCGCCGAGCCAGGCGGCCTTCAGCACCCGAGCATGCTCTGCCAGACCCCCCAGAAATCGGGGAAGGTCTTGCCTACGCAGTGGGGATCCTCCAGCTCGCCGCCCCAGCGGAGCGCGCCCACGGCCGCCGCGAAGGCCATGCGGTGATCGTTCCGGGGATTGAAGGGCGCCCGGGGGGCCGAGGGCGCTCCCGGGGTGATGCGCAGGGTGTGATCGCCGAGGATGTCGGCCTGTCCGCCGAGCCAGCGGACCAGCTCCGCGGAGGCGTCCAGACGGTCGCACTCTTTCAGGGGCAGGGTGTGCAGACCGCGCAGCTCGGAGGGACCGGGCGCCAGGGCCGCCAGGGCCGCCAGCACGGGTCCGAGGTCCGGACACTCCGTCAGGTCCGCGTCCAGGCCGCGCTGCAGCCGGCCGGAGACCTCCAGGCACTGGGGTTCCACCCAGGCGGTCCGGCAGCCGGCGGCGGCCAGGATGTCGGCCATGGCGCGGTCCCCCTGGGCATCCCGGGGATCCAGCGGGCCCGCCCGCAGGCTGCGGCCGGTGACGGCAGCGGCGGCGAGGAAGGCGGCCGCGCCGCTCCAGTCCCCGGGCAGCTCCAGGTCCCGGGCGGCCACGCCGCCACCGGGGAGGTACCAGCGGCCGGGCTCAAGCACGGCCGCGCAGCCGAACCGCTGGAGCCACTGCGTGGTCAGGTCCAGGTAGCTGGAGCTGGCGACGGAGGTCCAGGTGAGGGTACTGTCCTCGGGCAGGGCGGCGGCGGCCAGGGCCAGCCCCGACAGGAACTGGCTGCTGAGCCGGGCGTCAACCTGGAGTTCCAGCCGCCGGGGCGGCTCCGGAGCGGGCTGGAGCCAGGCCCCGGAGGCGTCCGGGGTCCAGGTGGCTCCCAGGGCTTGGAGGGGGCCGAGCAGGGGACCCAGGGGCCGCTCGAACAGGCGGGGATCGCCCTCCAGCCGGAGGGCTCCCTGCGCCGTCAGGGCCAGCCAGGGCAGCAGGAAGCGCAGCGTCGTGCCCGAGGCGCCCAGCCAGAGGGGGGTCTCGGTCTGGGGCCGCGCGCCCCCGAGCAGTCGCCAGCCACCCGCGCCTTCCTCAAGGGGGAAGCCCAGCCCCCGCAGGGCTTGGCGCATCCAGCGGGTGTCCTCGGCCTCCAGGCCACCCCGCAGGGTGCTCGTGCCCGGGGCGATGGCCGCGAGCAGCAGGGCCCGGTTGGTGACGGACTTGGAGCCGGGCACCCGCACGGGATGCAGGGCTTCGCCGGGACCGAGCCGGTTGTCGTCAGGCAGTGACATAGGCATGGGGGCAGGTTGCCGCGAGGCGCCCCCAGGTGCAAGCGCTAACAGCGGAGGTCCAGATTTCCCGCCGAGCGGCCTAGGAGATGTTTTCGAAAATGGGCTTGGTGATGCGCTTGTCCGTCACCAGGGTGAACTTGTAGACGCCGTAGAAGTCGATGGGGCGCTTGTAGCGGAGGGTGATGGTGCAGGTGCCGGCCTCACCGCTGGTGGTCTTGCTGGCCCGGATGGCGCTCTTGTCCGCCAGGGCTTCCACCACTCCGAGCTCCCTGGCCTTGTCCTTAACCTCGCGCTCGATCACCTCGAGGGGCTTGCGGCTGGCGCCTGAGGCGATGAAGTCGCAGGCATCGATGAGTTCGCTGTTGCCGTAGTAGACCGGGACGGCCTTGAAGGCGACCGCGCCCAGCACTCCGAGCACGAGCAGGGACACCAGGCATCCGATCTTGCCTTCACCGCGCTGATGACGCATGGGCACCTCCGAATTACCTCAGATCTTCAAGGGCCTGCCGGGCGAGGGGTGCGACCAGGGGGCCCTCGGGACCGAGGAGGGTTGCCTGAGGATACTTCAGTGCCTGCCGGAAAGCCTGTGCAGCTTCTGACTGGTAGGTCACACCCAGGTGGATAAAACAGACCCCCGTATGATAGTCGATGGTGCCCTGGCTGACGCCGCGCACGGTGGTGAGCCGCGCGTCACGGAGCAGCTCGATGGCCTTGTCATAGCGGCGGAACTGCATCAGGGTCAGGGCCATATTGAGCTTGATCAGGTTGGCGTCGTCCCCCTTGGCCCCGGCGTACTGCAGGCGCAGGTGGCTGAGGACGGCGGGATAGCTCAGGTCGGGCGAGCCCAGGGGCACCTCGAGGGCTTCCTGGAGCACGGGCAGCGTCAGGGCGGCACCCCCCTGGCGGAGAGAGAGGGGCGCCTTCGCGGAGCCCAGTTTCTGCCGGAGGGCCTCGGCGGAAGACAGGGGCTTGCCCTCGACCTGCAGCAGGGGCTGGCCGGTCTGGATCCCGGCCTTGAGGGCCGCCTCCGAGGCAGCGAGCACCCAGGGCCCGGCTTCTCCGGGCACGTCGAGCAGCGTGAGGCCGAGGCTGGGCTCCGAGAGGCGCGGCAGCGTGTTGAGGCGGGTCGCGAGGGTGCCGAGGGGATCCTGTTCCAGGGGCTTCACCAGCAGGCGTTCCTCCTCGCCATCGAGGGCGGCGAGGACCAGCTCCACGCGGTGGATGATCGGATCCTGGACCGGGGTGGCGAGCAGGACCAGCTCCGCCTCGCGGGAGGCCTTCAGGCGGGCGAGGGCATCCCGGGGTGCCTCCCCCGGGCGGGCGGGCAGGAAGGCGAGCTGCTGCAGGCGGTCCCCCAGGGCCTCCAGCAGGGCCTGGAACCGGGCGCGGCCGGTGAAGTCTCCGGCTTCGAGTCCCGCGAAGGCTAGGCGGGGCTTCGGCCGGGCTTCGAGGTCCAGAGCCTTGCCATCCTCCAGGGTGACGCGCTGGGAGAAGCCGCCCCCCGGGAAGCGCACCAGCAGATCGTAGGGCCCCGAGCAGACCAGGGCCTTCACCACCGGCAGGGGCCCGAGGCTCTGACCGGAGAGGAAGAGCTCGCCCCCCGGCCAGGCGGAGGCCACCGACAGCGTACCCTTGGAGGCTTCCATGCGAATGGGTTCGAGGGTGTGATCGGCTGGGGGCGTCGCCAGCTCTTCGCCCAGAGCCAGGACCCGGGTCCGGAAACAGGGAGCGCGCAGCTCCAGGCGGTGCTTGCCGGCGGGGAGCTCGGGGATGACGAAGGCGGCAGAGAGCTCCTCGGGGCGCAGGCCCAGGGGGGTCGCCAGCGCCGCGGCTTCGGGCCCGGCCTTCCCGGTGGTATGCCCGAGGCTCTTGCCATCCAGCAGGACTTCGATGTCGCTGGGTTGGACGTAGAACGTGAGGGTGGACGCGGTGCGCTCGAGCTTGAACTCTGCGGTCTTCACGTCCTTGGGGCCGAGCTCCACGGTGAGCTCGACGGAGGTGTGCCCCGGCCGCGCATAGGCCAGCTTGTGGACGCCGAAGGGCAGGTATTTCCGGGGCAGGGCAGGCACCGCCTTGCCGTCCACGAACAGGCGGCCGCCCTCGGGGGCGAGGCTGAGCTTGACCAGCGCATGCTTCTCGCCCTTCAGGCGGTCGAACTGGGTGGCGAGGCGCTGGGAGGTGAGGGCGCGGTCCACGTCGAAGTCGGGGTTGAGGTCGATGAGGGCCTGGAGGCGTACCTGGGCGCGGGGCTTGTTCTGCTGGCTGCGGTCATCCAGGACCGCGAGCCAGTTGTAGGCCTCGCAGAGCATCTGCACACCCTCGGGCTCCAGCGCGATGCCCCTGGGCGCGAGGGCCGCCACCACGCTGTCGAAGCGCTGCGTGGCGCCTTCCCGGTCGCCCTGGGTGGCCCACAGGGACTTGGCCTGGAGGAAGGCGTCCTTCACGGCGGCCTCCTGCCCGAGGAGGAGGCCGCAGAGCAGGGGCAGGAGGAGGAAGTGGCGGAGGCGCATGTCAGTTCAACCGGATCAGCAGGTCGTTGCGGCGGTCGCAGAGGATCACGCCACCGGAGTGGTCCAGGGCCAGGGAGGTGATGCGGCCGGTGATGCCGAGGGCCTTGAAGGTGGCCTGCCGGAGCACGGCGCCGTCCGGGCCGTAGATGACGACTCCTTCGCCGAACTCGCCGCCGTCCACCAGGGCCGCCACCTGCCCCGCCCCATCGGCGGCGAGGGCGGTCACGGTCCGGAAGGCCGCCGGCAGATCCTTGCCATAGGGGACGATGGTGCGGGGCTGGCCGTCGGGATCCAGGAACAGCAGCTTCCGGTCCGCATCCGCAGCGATGATGACCCCGCCGGTGGGGAGGGGGGCCAGGGCCGAAGCCGTGGGACAGGCCACGGTCCGCGAGGCCCCCTCCAGCGGAAAGAGGGTCAGGGCCGGCGTCTTGGCATCAGCCACCCAGAGGGTGCCCCAGCGGTCCAGGGCGGCACCGGAGATGGCTCCGAGCTGGCCCAGGGGGAGGGCGGTGGAGGAGTCTTCCCTCAGGAGGCCCGCCTTGGTCAGCAGCCAGAGGGGGCCGGAGGGGGCCGCGACCATCGCCCGGGTGCCGGGCGCGGAGGGACCCTGGGGGGTCAGCTCACCCCCGTGGAGGCGGAAAGCATGGTCGAGGTCGTTCTGGAACAGGAGCAGGTCGCCATCCGGGGCCGTGGCCAGGAGGATGGGGGTCTTCAGCCACTTGGTCCGGCCGGCGGGCCAGGGCCCCTCGTTCTTGAGGGGTGGCTTCTGCAGGCGCTGCTTCACAAGCAGGGCGGTGCGCCACTCGGCTTCCCGGGCCTCGGGGCTCTGGGGCGCCTTGGCCCGCAGCCGCTGGAGCAGGCGCAGGCAGCCCGGGAGATCGCCCAGGGTGTCCAGGACCTTGGCGGCTTCCAGCATCGCCGGGGCTGCTGTCGGGGACTCTTCGCGGAGGCGAAAGGCGTCGATGAAGAACGGGAGGGCCCGGCCCGCCTGGCCCTGGTCGCGCCAGGCGCGCCCCAGCTGGAGGCGCGCCTCGGCACAGGCCGGAGCGTCGGGAAAGAGGTCCAGCACCCGGTTGAACTCGGCCATGGCGTCCTTGAGGTCCGCGGGCCGTCGGGCCTGCCGGGCCAGCAGGACGCCGCGAAGCAGCAGTCCCTCGGCGGCTTCGGGGGCCTTGATGAACTCGCTCCGCAGGCGGTCCAGATAGGGCATGGCCGCCTCGGGCTTCTGCTCGATCTCCACCTGATGGCGGGCGAGCCGCAGCAGCACCTGGGGTGCGTAGCTGCTCCTGGGAGCAGCCTGGAGCAGCTGGGCCCAGGTCTCCAGGGCCTCTTTGTAGCCCTTGTCTGAATAGGCCCGGTCCCCGCTGCGGTAGAGGCGCTCAGCCAGCCCCGCATCCTGGGTGGGCGTCTGGGCCAGGACCGGCATCACGCAGAGCAGCGCGGCCGGGAGTCGGAGCCATGGGGAGAGGGCGGGCATGGGGGCCTCGGGTCTAGAAAAAGCATAGCCGCCCAGACTCTGATCAGGGCTCGAGTGCTTTCAGAAGCGCTTCGGGTGCGTAGGGTTTGTAGAGCACGCCCATGAGCCAGGGCTCCGTGGTGCTGGCGTCCCGGGCCGCCGTGGAGAGCAGCACCTGGCGGCAGCGGTGGGTCTCACACTGCATCTTCAGCCAGGGCCGCAGGTCGCCCATGGCGTCCATCTGCTCGGAGATCAGCAGGTCCACCGGGCGCTCCGCCAGGAGTGACGCGGCCTCGGTGCGGGTGCCGGCGTCGCGGACATCCCAGGTCTGGCCCAGGGCGGCCAGCAGCCGCTTCCGGAAGAAGGAGCTGGGCTCCAGCAGGAGGATGGTTTGGATGGGGGCCCGGCGGGAGATCTCCTCCTCGGTGAGGCCCAGGGCCAGGAGCGATTCCTTGGCCGCGCTGCGCAGACCCAGGCCAGTGGCGCCCTTGAAGACTTCCTTCAGGGGCTCGGCCAGCTCCAGGTGCCGGGTGAGGGCGCCGATCTCACAGAGGCGCGCCTGCTCCCGCCAGTCCAGATCCTTCTGCTGGAGGTCGTTCAGCACGAAGGCCGCGAGCTCGCTGGAGAGCTCGGTCCGCATGATGAACTCCGGATCCTGCAGGGCTTCCCGGAGCGTGAGCAGCGCCGCGGCCCGGGGGGGGCCGTGGGGAGGCAGCGCCTGGACCAGGGCCCGCACTTTCTCCTCCTTGCTGGCGATGTGCCCCAGGCTGGCACTGCGCCGGCCAAGTTCCTTCACCACCGCCGAGACCCGGTCGTTGGTCTCCCGGTCCCAGCCGCCCTTGGTCCGGAGGTCGAAGAGGAAGTCCGAGAACAGGTCCTTCAGCCTGGAGTAGAGGTCCTGGTCGAAGCAGTAGAGGTGCTGGGTGGCGAGGATGGCCCGCAGCCGCTGGCCCTCACCCTCGCGCTCGTCGCAGCAGCGGGTGATGAGCTGTTCCAGAGCTGGCAGGGCGTCCTGGGGTAGCGGGCGCTCGAAGCCGGGGAAGGCCGCCAGCAGGCCCTCGGTGGCCACGATGAGGACCTGCGGCAGCTTGAGATGGACGGATTTCGCCAGCAGGCCCAGGCCGGCCTCGGGGGTGGCCAGGGCTGCCAGGGCCTCCACGAGGGCTTCCTGCAGGCGGGCGGGCTTGCCGTCGTGCAGCAGGTCCAGGAGGACCGGGGCCCCGCTGGTACACCGGATCGCCCCGAGGGCCTCCACGGCCTCCAGCAGGAGGTCATCCCGGACATCGGTCTTGAGGTAGGCCGTCAGCGGCTCGGCCGCGGCCTTGGTGCCATTTTCCGTGAAGATCCGCAGCGCCGTCCGGACCTGCTCGGGCTGGCCGGACTCGAAGAGGGTCATGACCGTCGGGAAGCTGGAGGGCAGCTTGCCGAAGTGGTGCATGGCCCGCTGCCCGACCTCGACGATGGAGTCCTGCATGGCCCGCAGGAAGAAGGGCACCAGGGCGTCTTCCTCCCGGGCGCCGAGGATGTCCAGGCAGGCGGTGCGGCGCTTGGAATCCGGCACCTGGAGGATGCGGTCCAGCGCACCCTCGTCCTGGGCCGGCACCAGACGGCAGAAGGCGTGGTCCAGGCCCGCGCAGCCCGGCACCTGGTCGAAGGCCCCCTGGAGGACCGGGACAACCAGGGCTGCGGGCAGCTCGCCCCCGGTGACCTTGCGGACCAGGCACTCACAGGCGAGGTCCAGGGTGGTGATCAGGCCGAGGCTCTGCTTGGCGGCCGTGTCCTGGGCCTCGGTCACCAGGGCGCTGAACCGGGCGACCTTGCCTTCCACGAGGATGGTCAGGGCCTCGGTGATGAACTGTTCGTAGGGCCCGTGCACCTGGGTCCGCAGCTGCTCCAGGGAAGGGAGGGGGTCCCCGGCCTCGCCGGCTTCAAGGGCGACCTGGAGGGCCCGCAGGGCCTCGTCCTGCCGGCCCTCCAGGCGCAGGGTGAGGGCCTTGGCCAGTTCCGCCCGGGCGGTGGTGCGGGCTCCGGTCTGCAGCCGATGGGTCAGGCGTTCCAGGGCCTCAAGGTCCTGGAGGGTCTGGACGCTCTCCCGGAACAGCTCGAGCAGGGCCGGGCCGGAGAGCTCTCCCGGCAGCTCCGTGACCGCCCGCAGCAGCAGACGGAAGGCCAGGGGATCGGCGCCGGCAAGGGCTCCCCAGAGGGCACGGAAGTCCTCCGGTCCGGCCACGGCCGCCAGACCCCGGGCGCCCTGGTGGGCCAGGCGGGAGTTGCCCTCGCCCTCGAGCAAGCGCCCCAGATAAAACGATAAGGGCTGGTTCTCGGCCGTGCCCAGCTCCCGGCGGAGGATGAGCTGCCGGTCCGGGTCCGTGCGCAGGGCCGCGAGCTTCTGCAGGGCCTCCCGAGCCGAGCGGAGCTCCAGGCGGCCCAGGGCGGCACAGCCTTCATCGAAGACGCCAAGGTCGGGCTCCTGCTGGAGCACCTGGAAGATCCAGGGCACCCACTCGGGCCAGTCAAACTTGGCAGTGAGTCCCAGGACGAACCGCTTCATGGCGATGCTGGCCGAGGCCCTGGTCAGGCGGTCCCCGAGCTCGGGCAGCGCGAACTGGCGGAGCTGGCCCATGAGCTGGTGGATGCGGACCTGGGAGGTGCCGTCGTCCTCCAGATGGTTGCCGAGGCAGGCCCGGAACTCGTCCAGGGGTGTCACGGGGACATAGCGGAGCGGGGAAGTCATGACCTTCCCATCGGTTCGGGGCACTCCCGGGTCAAGATCCAACATGAAAGTGATAGCGTTTTCCCATGCGCGCCCTGTTCCCCGCCCTCCTGACCTTCTCCCTGCTGGCCCAGCCCCCGGCCTTTCTGGAGCAACTGGAGCCTGCCGCCCGGGAGGAAGCCCGGGACATCATTCAACGGGCGGACTTCGTCTTCGACACGAAGACCCAGCCCAAGCACGTGCGGATGGCGACCATGGAGAAACTCTTCGACCACCCGCGCCTGGGGGCGGCCATGTGGCGGCACTGCCAGTTTGTACCGGCCTTCTACGCGTTCACCCACCCGGACGGCGCCTGGAGCATCAGCGACACCCGGGGCCTCACGGGCAGCCTGCGCCTGGTCTATCAGCGCCCAGGGCACCGGGTCTACCTGGTGGTGGGCCGGGCCGAGCGGGGGCGGCTCAAGACCCCCTTCGCGGTGGGGGCCCGCATGCTGACCTCCTACAAATACTGGGAGGGAAAGCACGGTTTCGAGACCCACCTGGAGACCTGGACCGCCCTGGATTCGGCCATCCTGGGCCTGGTGTCCCGCCCCTTCCGGGGCTACATCAAGGGGCGCCAGGATGAGTTCATCGCCTATATCAACGGCAATGTGGCCACCTTCGGCGAGTTCGCCGAGCTGAGTCCCCAGGACTTCTACGGTCCCCTCAAGCGGGACGGGGACCCGGTGGCCCTCCGCGACTTCGAGGCGCTGTTCCTAAGGAAGTGAGGGCCCCGCCGGTTGGGGGCTCGGCGGGCTTTGCCATAGACACCCATCGCGGTCATGCTTTGGGCACGCAGAACCGGAGTCCCGCCATGTTCCAGCAAATTCTGGACAAGCTCATCGAAAACGTGCCGGAATCTCTGGCCGCGACCTTCAACGACCGGGACGGCGATCCCGTGTGTGCCCGCACCATCCAGGTCTCCAATGAGGGCCTCCAGTTCCTGGGCGCCTACCAGCACGTGGTGAAGCGGCACCTCCAGGAGGCCGTGGCGGAGTTCGACCTCGGCGAGGTGAAGCAGGTCGCCTTCGCCACCGATCAGCACTGGATCCTCATGATGGGCGCCATGGAACACTGCACCCTGGTCATGGTGATGCATCGGGATGGCCTGCTGGGCCGCGCCCGCTTCTACATGGAGCAGGCGGTCGAGGCCCTCAATAAGGAACTCTAGGAGCGCTACATGGAACGTCTTATGGGCCTGGCCGGAATGGTGGCCTTCATCGCCTTTGCCTACGCGCTCTCCCACAACCGCAAGGCCATTCACTGGCGGACCATTGTCTGGGGCCTGGGGCTCCAGTGGATCTTCGCCCTGGTCGTCCTCAAGGGCGATGCCCTCGCTGGCCTGCTGTCCTTCCTCCCTTTCCCCCGGGGCATGGGCTGGGTGGTGCTGGCGTTGATGTTCGCGCCCATGCTGCTGCGCCGCTACGCCTCCTATGAGAACAAGAAGCTCAACTGGGGACTGTTCGGCGTCATCGTCGTGGGCCTCCTCCGGGGCAACCTGGTGGGCTCGACCTTCGACAAGATGCGCATCGTGGTGGAACACCTCATGGCCTACGCCCACGAGGGGGCCAGCTTCGTCTTCGGGGCCCTGTCCGACGGTCCCGGCAGCAAGGTGGGTATGGTCTTCGCCTTCGCGGTGCTGCCCACCATCATCTTCGTGGCCTCGATCTTCGCGGTGCTCTACTACCTCGGCGTGATGCAGTGGGTGGTCACCGCCGCCGCCCGGGCCATGGGCCGCTTCCTGAAGGTCTCCGGCGCCGAGAGCGTCAGCGTG
>CAIRAS010000462.1 GCA_903876615.1 uncultured Holophagaceae bacterium | reverse complement strand
TCATCGCCCTCATGACGCGGGACCTGCCCGGCGCCGAGAGCCTGCTGAACCGGGCCCTGGCTGCCCGGGAGTCCGTGGGCGACCAGAGTGGGCAAATTTCCTGCCTCCGAAACCTGGGCATCCTGGCCCAGATGAAGGGCCTACTCCAGGAATCCGTGGACTTCCATGGCCGGGCTCTGGCGAAAGCCAAGGCCGTGGGCCTGCGGACCGTCGAAGCGGAGTGCCAGTTCTACGGCGCGGAAGTGGAGCGCCTCCAGCGCCACTTCAAGGAAGCCCGGGTGGGCTACCAGCGGGCGCTAGAGCTGCTGCCCGCCGGGGTCACCCCTGGGGTGCGCCGGGATGCCCAGGCCGGGCTCGCCGAGTGTCTCCTCCGCCAGTCCCGCCCCGATGCGAAGGAAGCGGCGAGGCTGCTGGCGGAGATTCCCCCGGGGAGCCTTGGATCGCCCTACGTGCATCGGGCCCTGGCCTGGTCAGCCCTGCAGTCCGGCCAGCGGGAGGTGGCGCTCCAGGAGGTGGCCAAGGCCCTGGCGGATCCCAAGCGGCAGGCCCCCGAGACCCGGGCCGAGCTCGACCAGCTGCGGGCCGAGCTCCTGGCTGGGGGTCGCCCCTAGGGCTTCTCGGGGGCGTTGGCCTCCCTCGGCTTCACCCTGGGCGGTCCCACCAGCCGCCGCGCCACGACCCGGAGGTCGTCTTCGACGGCCAGGTGATGGCGGCTCTCGCACCCGTCCTGCCTCAGGGTCACGCAGACCCGGCCCAGGGGGCAGTTCAGGAGGCAGTGCTCGCGGACGACCTGCAGACCTTGGAGGCGCTTCCGGTTCAGCAGCAGCCGGGTCAGGCAGGTCAGGGCCTCGGTCATGGCCCGGCCCTGCCGGGGGCGGCGCAAAGCCCGGCGCTCACAGTCGGCGCAGATGGTGAGGATGGGCTGCATAGAATTAATAATTTAATACAATGCCGAGGAAATCAAGTGTCTGTGGGCGTGGACCGGACTAGGAGAAGCGGGGCGCCCGCTTCTCCAGGAAGGCGGCCAGTCCCTCCCGCGTATCGGGATGGCGCATGGCGGCCTTCATCTGGGCGCCCTCTGCCTCGAGACGGACCCGGAGGCTGTCCGCATCCAGGCCCTGGTTCCGGAGCACCGAAGCCTTGATGCGGGCGAAGGTCTCCGCGGGCCCGGCAGCGAGGCGGTGGGCCAGGGTCTCGGCCTCGCCATCCAGCTGCTCCAGCGGGACGATGCGGTTCACCAGGCCCAGTTCCAGGGCGCGGTTGGCGCCCAGGGTGTCCCCGGTCAGCATGAGCTCCGCGGCCACGGAGGCGTTCACGAGCCGACCCAGCATCACGCTGCCACCCCAGTCCGGGTGCAGGCCGATCTTCACGAAGGCCATGCTGAAGGCGGCCTCAGGCGCGGCCAGGCGCAGGTCCGCCCCCAGCGCGAGGCTCATGCCGGCGCCGGCCGCGGGCCCCTGCACCACGGCCACCACGGGCCGGGGCAGGGTTGCCAGGCCCCAGGCCACGGCCGCGCCCAGGTCCAGCAGGGCCTCCATCTCCTGCCAGCGGCCCTCGGCCAGGGCCTTGGCCATCCAGCCGATGTCGCCCCCGGCGCAGAAGGCCCGCCCCGCGCCGCGCAGCAGTAGCACCCTCACGCCGGGCTCTGCCGCTTTGGCGAGGGCCTCCTCGAAGCCCTCCTTCATCTCGGGCACCAGGGCGTTCAGCCGGTCGGGCCGATCCAGAGTCAGCGTGGCGACGCGGTCCTGGATGTTAAAGCGCAGCGGGGCGGGCATGGGGACTCCAGAAAACAAGAAAAGAGGGAACACCGATGAACTACTTAAGGGTCTTCCACAGGAAGGCATAGGTCAGGGCGTTGAAGTGGGCCGCCTGGCGGTTGTCGGCGCCAGCGCCGTGGCCGCCCTCGGTGTTTTCGAAGTAGCGCACATCGGCGCCCAGGTCCTGCATCCTGGCCATCATCTTCCGGGCGTGGCCGGGGTGTACCCGGTCGTCCCGCGTGGTGGTCATAAAGATGACCGGGGGATAGGCGGTGCCCTTCTTCAGGTTGTGGTAGGGCGAGAAGGTCTGGAGGTAGGCCCATTCCTCGGGCTTGTCGGGGTCGCCGTACTCGCCCATCCACGAGGCGCCCGCCAGCAGGTGCGAGTAGGCCTTCATGTCCAGCAGGGGCACCTGGCAGACCACGGCGCCGAAGAGCTCTGGATATTGAGTGATCATGTTGCCCACCAGGAGGCCGCCGTTGCTGCCGCCCACACAGCCCAGGTGCTTCACGGACGTGACCTTGCGCTTCACCAGGTCCTGGGCCACCGCAGCGAAGTCTTCATAGGCTTTGTGGCGGTTCTGCTTCAGCGCCGCCTGATGCCACCGGGGGCCGTACTCGCCGCCACCGCGGATGTTGGCCAGCACGAAGACGCCGCCCTCATTCAGCCAACCTGCGCCAAGGGTGCCGGCATAGGCAGGCACGTTGGAAACCTCGAAGCCGCCGTAGCCCGAGAGCAAGGTGGGGTGGGAGCCGTCCAGCTTGAGGTTCTTCCGGGCGACCTGGAAGTAGGGGATGCGGGTGCCGTCCTTGGAACTGACGAAGTGCTGGGTGACCTCGAGGCCGGTGGCGTCGAAGAAGGCGGGCGAGGCTTTTAATTTTTCGGGCACCTTCCCGAGGCTGCCGTAGAAGAGCGAGTCCGGCGTGAGGAAGTCCGAGACCTGCATGAAGTACTCATCGGATTGGTCGGCGTCCACGGCCCAGGCCGAGGCGGTGCCGATGGCGGGGGCGCCCAGGAAGGGCTCCCGCTTCCAGGCGCCGGGGCCTGGCGTGAGGACGTAGAGCTTGTTCTTAACGTCATCCAGAACGTTGAGGATCAGGTGGTGCCGAGTCCAGGTGTAGGACTCCAGGGAGGTGGTGGGCGTGGGCTCAAAGAGCACGGTGAAGCTGCGCTCCCCGGCCATGAAGGGCTCGAAGTGTGTGGCGAGGAGGGACCCAGCAGCATAGGTCTTGCCCCCCGTGGTCCAGGAGGTCCTGAGCTTCACCATCAGCCATTCGCGGGCGACGTTGCTCTCGGCGTCATCAGGCACCTGGACACGTTGAGGCACGCCGTCCTTGCCCAGCAGGTAGAGTTCATTGGTGAAGAAGGTGGGGGTGCGGGTGGCGAAGTTCCGCTCGAAGCCGGGCGTGTCGTCGTGCTGGACGCCGGCGGTCAGGTCGGTCTCCCGACCCTCGAAGACGGTCTGGGCGGAGGCCAGGGGTGTCCCGCGGTGCCAGATCTTGGAGACCCGGGGATAGCCGGAGGTGGTCATCGAGTTCGGCCCGAAATCCGTGCCCACGAAGACCGTGTCCTGGTCGATCCAGCTCAGGTGGCTCTTGGCCTGGGGCAACTCAAAACCACCCTTCAGGAAGGCCTTGGTCTCCACGTCGAATTCCCGGACCACGGTGGCATCGGAGCCGCCCCTGGAGAGCGACACCAGGCAGCGGCGCTGCTCCGGCTTGAGGAACTGCGCGCCGTGCCAGACCCAGCTCTCCTTCTCGGCGGCGCCCAGGGCATCCACGTCCAGGACGATCTCCCAGGCGGGCTCAGCCTTGCGGAACTCCACCAGCGATGTGCGCCGCCACAGGCCCCGGGGGTGCTTTGCGTCCCGCCAGAAGTTGTAGTAGTGCTGCCCAGCCTTGGAGATGTAGGGGATCTTCGCCTCGGAGTCGAGGATCTTGAGGATCTTGGCTTCGCGATTCTTGTAGGCGGCTCCGCCCTCCAGCTCTTTGGCAGACTCGGCATTTCGGGCTTTCACCCAGGCCAGGGGCTTTTCGCCCGTGACGTCCTCCAGCCAGGCGTAGGGATCGGCATTGGTGGAGAGCTTGGCGGGCATGGTTTTATTCTCCGGGAGTGCGGTCTGGCCCAGGAGGGGCAGGCCGAGTGCAAGCAGCAGGGCAAGGGGTTTCATGAAGTCCTCGGCTGAGTGGGAAGGGATTTCGGGCGGTGGGTCAGCGTGGGCCGAGTCGGGTGGCGAAGGCGCGAAAGAGGTCGCGGGCCGCCTCGCCGGCGGGACCCTTGAGGCCCACGAGGTTCTCGGGATGCCACTGCACGCCGAAGACCCAGCGGGCAGGATCCCGGGCCTCGAGGGCCTCGACGAGGGGGCCGGACCTTGCGTGGACGGTGTCCAGGTGCCAGCCCACGGCGACCAGCTCTGGCGCCACCTGCTTCACGGCCTGGTGGTGGCGGCTGTTCACCAGGAACACGTCCTCGCCCAGCAGCGCCCGGAGCCGGGAGCCCGGCGCCAGCTGCACGCGGTGGCGCATCTCGGGATGATCCTGTGTTCCGTGCTGATGGCGGGTCGCGTCGCAGTCGTAGTACTCCGGAACGTGCTGGATCATGCTGCCGCCCAGGGCTACGTTGAGGATCTGCTCGCCGCGGCAGATGCCGAGAATGGGCAGGTTCCGCTCCCAGGCCGCCCGGATCAGCGGCAGCTCGAAGGCGTCCCGGTCCTCGTCCACGTCGGCCTCACGGTGCACGGCGTCGGGGCTCTCCCAGCAGCGGGGATGGATGTCCGAGCCGCCGGTGAGCAGCAGCCCGATGGCCCCGTCCAGATCCGGCAGGGGGTCCCCGGGCGCCAGGAGGCAGGGCTCGGCGGCCCAGCCAGCACCTCTCAGGGCGGGGAGATAATGCTTCACCGCGCCGGACTTGTTTCTGCAGCTCACGAGGAGGTTTGAGTTGGCACTTGACATGGGTTTCGCTCGCGGGAATCCTCATCACCCTACCACCCCCTCAGATGGTCTGAGTCGACGGTGCGGCGGAGAGCTCCGCTGATCAAAGGAGGACAGCATGTCCGGTTCATTGAACAAAGTTCTGCTCATCGGCAACCTCGGGCGCGATCCCGAGCTGAAATCCACCCCCTCGGGCCAGCAGGTCGCACGGTTCTCCGTGGCCACCACCGAGACGTGGAAGAACCAGGCCGGGGAGAAGCAGAGCAAGACCGAGTGGCACAACATCGTGGTCTGGGGCAAGCAGGCCGAGATCGCCGAGAAGTACCTGCGG